>NZ_NFLA01000109.1:0-1319 GCF_002160675.1 Erysipelatoclostridium sp. An15 | reverse complement strand
CAGGAAGGTCATATCGAACAAAGGATAAGATATCCATGATTGAGGATGATGATCATAACAACCAGAACTGGTGAAAATTAAACTAACACTTTTGGTAAATTTTATATTGACATTAACAAAGGAAGAGTTTACAAATACTATCCTATCAAAGCACAGGAATTATATGAGTCAAGAAAGAATGCCATCGTAAGACGATCCATGATACGAATATCTTTAACTATATTGAAGAAAAAACAAGATTACACTGGTCCCCTGAACAGATTACAAACAGAAAGAAGAAATTTCGATATGTTCGACTTCTACAATTTATCGAATGATTCATAGAAAGCAAATGAAAATTACTATGGAACATTTAAGATGAAAAGATTATTTTAAACGTCCGTCAGAAAGGAACAAATGAAAATACAAATGGATTGCTTAAAGAATTTTATCCAAAAGGAATGGATTTATCAAAAGTAGAGAAAGATGAATTAATCTACAATTTAACACTGATGAACAATCGACCAAGAAAATGTATTCAATATAAAACACCCAAAGAAGTCATGTTTGGTATATAACTTACATTAGGTGTAGCATTTAATTTGCCGAATTTCCTATACAAAAAAATACTGCTCCTAGAAGAGACAGTATCTTTAATTTTGGTAATTAATTATCCAATTTTTTTATAAACATCAATAAATTCTTGAGCTAAATCAATTACAACTAAAGCAGTCATTAAATGATCTTGTGCATGTACCATTAATAAGTTTAATGGAGCTTTTTCTCCTCTGATTTCAGCTTGAATTAATTCAGTTTGAGAATGATGTGCTTCATTTACTGTTTCTTTAGCTTGTTGTAAAGATTCATCAGCTTTAGCTAAATCTCCAGCTTTAGCATATTGAATAGCTTCGATAGCAGAGCTACGTGCACTACCACTGTTTACAATAAGATTAATTACAACTTGTTCTTGTTCATCCATTTTGATATCTCCTTACTACAATGAAATTTTCAGATCTCTATCTGCTTTCTATATTATACTAAAGTATAGCTATCATTTCAAGCGGTTTCAGGGATTTTCAAAATTTATAAACTGACATTTTATTCTTTGTTTTTTTAAAATTTATATAATTTTTCATAATTTTTTTATCTATATTTTATAAGTAAATAAATATAAAAACACCTAAAAAAACCGAATCAGGAAGGATCCGGTAAACAAAAACAAAAAAAAAGAAGAACCGGCAGCTAGCTATTGTTGCACGTAAGTACTATCGTCGCCGTTATGATGCTTAACTTCTGTGTTCGGAATGGGTACAGGTGTGTCCATCATGCTATCGCCACCA
>NZ_NFLA01000108.1:0-1493 GCF_002160675.1 Erysipelatoclostridium sp. An15 | reverse complement strand
AAGTCGGACACATTTTCCTTTGCCTTTTCCTTAGCGGAGTGCAGGGCATAGGCGGTCTGTGTCGGCATATCCTTGATATTCTCCTTGACAGCCGTTGCCTTGTCCTTGACCTTGTTTTTTGTATCAAGCACCGCACCTATGGCTGAACCCGCTCGGCTTCCAAAAGAAGTATTTTCTCGGCGTTCTTTTCTGCCCGTACCAGCTCTAGTAGATTTCCCAGAACCGTCATTCATGGTTGTTCCTGCTACTGTGCCAGCCACCGCACCAGCAACGCTTCCAGCACCGACAGCCCTTGCGATACGGTGTTCCATACGCCTAGCCCTGTGTCGCATGAACATGTACGGGCGACGGAATATCCTGCGTCCCATGCTCTGGCTGTCCCCAGCGTTTAAGCTGAACATACTCATAAGGTCGCCCAGCTTCATGTAGATACCTGCAAAGCACACTATCTGTAAGAACGCAATCATAAAGAACGGGTAATCCGTGGAGATATTGTAGAACATACTGGAAATACTGAAAGCCACCGTGACAATGAGCGTTATCCCAGCCCTTGTCATAATCGTATTGAACACTCGGACGATTGCCTGTTTTGCCATGTTCTCATAGCTGGGTATCATGGAGAGCAGGAAGCTAATCGGCAGGAACATAGCGAAGATGATAAATAGTATCTGGGAAAATATCATCATGCCCGTAAGCAGGAATACGAATATCGTTATCCCCAGATTGAAGATAAGCAGGAAGAACACCATTCCCAGACGGTTGATGACCTGTGGTATCGTCAGATTGTCGTTGTCGTTATCCTCGATTTCCGTTTTCACCACGTCCTCACGGGTCGCCCCGTCGTCGGCAGAGGGACTAGCCGATACCAGAGCTTCCACACGGTCAGCCCCGATTTCCTCTATATCGCTGTTTCCGAACTGCAAAAGTAGCCACGGCTGTTGCACCTGTATGGAGAACAGGCTGTCCCTTATCAAGTCCACGCTGTCTTTTCCCGCACTGTCGCTGTCGGGAAGCATTATCTTTGTCCCCAAATTCAGCGAAGCCGTGGAAATGTCCGAAGAAAAGTCATTGATTTTTTTGATGTAGTCGGGAGCGTAGGCGATAAAGGAAGCGGACAGCACGAACACCACAACGAAGTTGATAACGGCGTGTAATGCCTTGCTGGTTTCTCGCTTTATCAGTCCCGTGTAGGCTACATAGATACCCACGATAAGGATAATGAGAAGCAGGAAGCCCACATAGAAGCCCGTACTTCCAAAGCCGTTTTCCGTCACGCCCGCTAGGGTCTGTATGCTCTTTCCGATACTGTCTGCCATGTCGTTGATGAAGTCCAGCTTATATGCCTGCTGGACGACGTACCCTGTGGCGTTACTTAGATACAGGCTGATAGTCCAGATAAAGTTGGTGATACAGTAAAGCCCGTATTGTACGGACTTCCCGATACCGTCCAGCCAGTTCCACGGAAGCCAGCCCCAGCTATTGTCCACATAGAA
>NZ_NFLA01000107.1:0-1587 GCF_002160675.1 Erysipelatoclostridium sp. An15 | reverse complement strand
CGATAATAACAGTATTTTCTTTCTTTGATTAGTTTATCTAATTCATTCTGTTTTACTTGTTGATAGTCATCCAATTGGTTTATATCTTCAATTTTGTTATGATATAACAATTCAATTTCCTTCACAAACATATCCAGTTTTCTTAATGCCTGTCTTGCTTCTTTTGATAGTTTTTGTTTTCGAGTTGGTAAGACATTTAATGAAATGAGATAAGCTACTCTTATTCCTGCAGGTCCAGTGAGTTGTTTCCTCTTATACTTTTTATAATATTCCTTGCATTGATAATAACTTTTTGTATGTTCTGTTTCTTGTGGCAGTATTCTTCTATCGGTTAATCTGTCTTCAATATTTTCATAACGGTATTGCTCTCCTAACGTTTTTAGAAAGATTGGTTCTGAATAATATGGATGATAAATGGCATATTCTTCTCCAATTCTTTCAAGAGCATATCCTTTTTTCTTCATGTTATCCCAAAAGACATTTACAAAATTACTTTGCTGAACTAGAATATCCATATCTTTTTTGATGTCCTTCATATAAGAATTTAATACGTGATAATTGACTTTCTTAGACTTATATTGTGGATTTTTAATGACAGATAAACCATATTCCAAGCATAATTTATCAGAGATTTCCTGCATTCTTCTGTAATCTTTTTTCATATTACAGAAGCGTTTCCCATCAACAAATGATGTTGAATTTAGAAGAATATGATTATGAATATGCTTCTTATCAAGGTGTGTAGTGACAATAACTTCAAATCGATCTGCATATAATTCCTGTGCTAACCTTACACCAATTTCATGAGCAATATCAGCAGTTACCTCTCCAATTTTGAAGGATTGATACCCATGATATGCAACAATTTGTTTTGTATCATCGAACATTTTCTTTGTAGTGCTCATAGATTTTTGAGGCTGAAATGCATCGCAATTGAGGTAAGTTGCATATTTTTTGCCATCTGTTTTCTCATCATTGCTTATATAGTCAAAGGTTTTTTCAATTGTCTTTTCATCATTTTCTACATACTTAATGGCATTATCCAAACGATCTCTTATCGCCCAAATTGCAGTTACTGCTTTAATCACCCCTTACTTTTTCATCCAAATTCTTAATCATATTTCTCAATTCCTCAATCGTAACCTCAACAAGAAATGATGATTTATCCTGTCCACCATTTAAAGATTTTGCGATTTGATTAAGATTATTTCCGATATGATTGAACTCATTTAACAGTTTATAATAATCTAAATGAGGTGGTTCTTTAACTGATTTTTTTAAGATACATTGACGAACAAACTTCTCTCTGCTGAGTTTAGATTTACGAACTTTTTCCGTCATCTGTTCAAATTCTTTCTCGTTAAATCGTATCTTGATTTCATGATTTCGTTTCATTATTCCACTTCCTTTCGTTGTTGGCACCGTCCAACTTGATTGTATTTTGGGGACAAAATACGTTGCTTGCTAATATATAAAAGTTAAAATAAGATTACCCAAATTGTTGCAGATAAGTGGTTACACTTTGCATTAATCAGGGTAATCTTTTTTGATATAATTCTTTCCTGTAAAGGAGTGAATTATATTGAA
>NZ_NFLA01000106.1:0-1668 GCF_002160675.1 Erysipelatoclostridium sp. An15 | reverse complement strand
AATGAAGCCAAATGAAGAGGAATCCTAATACTTAAAAATGCTCTTGATTATATTGAGAAGGAACACAATTGTACATCATAAATGATCATTTTTGTACAAAATTATATTGACATTTATACGTGTAAACAGAAATTTGATGAAACTGAATATAGCAAGATCAAATCACCAAAAGAACTGGTCATAATGAAAGAGGTTTGATTAGAATTAATTAGTTAATTAATCCTCTTAATTATTATTATAAAAGTTTGTAATTTTATATAAATGTAGAGCAAAAAAAGACTTATGCATTGAAAAATAGCGATTTTATCAATACTTTTTTGAATGTATATTGATATCTAAAAACAATATGATATACTATAAGTAGAGGTAATAATATAAATAATTTTAATAATATTATATAATATAAAAGGAAATTGATTAAAATGGTTAGTGAAGCTTTTGAATCTTAATAATTTTAAAATATGTTATTTTATTGTTTTTAATCAAATAGAGGTAATGCCATATGACACCACATATTATAGAAGATATTCCTGCATGGAACGCCAGCCAGTACAAATCTCAATACTTTCGGAAAGTTTTAACAGGTACAGAATACGTTCTTTGTTTGATATCGGCTGCAGAATATTTAGGTTTATGTAATTGGACAACAGAACCACAGATATATGTTCTTTCAAAAGATGAATGTAAAAAGAATCATATACAGATTGCATCCAAAAACGGTTTATATTACACTACTGTAAATCAAACCATTAATGATTTGTTATCCGATGATACCATTGATGAACAAGTTATCTTAGAAGTATTAGCTGACCAGTATTATAAAAACAATTATGCAGATTTAATTATCCGTCCTGAAAATCAAGATGCTTTTTGGCATTTCAAGCCATTTGCTGAAAAGTATTACACCGATGAAATTGAAGTCTTTAAATCTTAAAAATTTGTTATTTTATTGTATCTAATCAAAAGGTGGGAAAGGATATGACACGATTAAAAATTGAAAATTTGAAAAAAACATATCATGATGCTAATGATTTAACTGTCCTTGATAATTTAAATTTGACAGTTGAACAAAATGAATTTATTGGAATTGTTGGGACTTCTGGTTGTGGTAAATCAACATTGCTGCACATTATTGGTGGCGTTGATAAAGCAGATTCTGGAAGAATATTTTTAGATGATAATGAAATAAGCAGTTATGATTATAAAAAAATGGCTAGTTATCGTCGCAAACAGGTTAGTATCATTTATCAGTTCTATAATCTATTACCGGTATTAAATGTCGTTGATAATATTATTTTGCCACTTAAGCTTGATAACCGAAAAGTAGATCAGCAGTATTTAGATGAATTATTACAATTATTGCAGTTAAATAATAAAAAGGATGCCTATCCATCTGAACTTTCAGGAGGACAGCAGCAGCGAGTAGCAATAGCCCGGTCACTAATAACAAGACCAAAACTATTATTGGCAGATGAACCGACAGGAAATTTGGATAGTGAAAATTCTAAGATCGTAGTAGATTATTTAAAAAAGATCCACCATCAAAATGATATAACGATAATCATGGTAACACATGATTTAGAACTTGCTAAAAACTGTGATCGAATTTATGTCTTAGAGCAGGGAAAGCTAAGAGAATATGAAACTTGAGAAATTAAGATTTTTAAT
>NZ_NFLA01000105.1:0-1691 GCF_002160675.1 Erysipelatoclostridium sp. An15 | reverse complement strand
TGTTAATGTCAATATAAAATTTACCAAAAGTGTTAGTTTAATTTTCACCAGTTCTGGTTGTTATGATCATCATCCTCAATCATGGATATCTTATCCTTTGTTCGATATGACCTTCCTGTGATATTTATGATATGTGAATGATGAATAAGTCTGTCTAAGATTGCATTCGCTAATACATTATCACCAAAAACCTCTCCCCATCGTGACAGTGATTTGTTGGTTGTTATGATTGTTGAATGTTTCTCATACCTTTTTGTTATCAATTGAAAAAGAAGATTCGATGATTCGCTATCCAGCGGAAGAAACCCTACCTCATCTATGATAAGTAGCTTATATTTTGCAAAGAATTTCAATCGTGTTTCTAGTCTGTTTTCTAGATGGGCTCTTTTTAGCTGTAGGATGAGATCATTGCAGTTTATGAAATATGTACTGTTTCTGTTTTTCGCTGCTTCTATTCCAATTGATGTCGCCAGATGTGTTTTTCCTACACCTGGGGTTCCAATGAGAAGAATATTTTCTGTTTTTTCCATAAATCTGAGATTTCTAAAATCAAGTATCTGCTCCTTGCTGATCGAAGGCTGATATGAAAAATCAAAATCCTCAAATGTTTTTATATATGGGAAATTGGCCACCTTCACGCATGCGTTCATCGCTCGTTCATTCCTAAGTTCCATTTCAAAATTAGTCAGTTCATATAGTGCTTCCACCATATCCTTCTTTCCTTCATTTACCATGCTTATATATGTATCTAAATATTCTCTTATGCGATCGAGCTTCAATGTTTCCAGATTGTTCATGAGCCTGTTATAGTTTGTTGCCATCCTTATTTACCTATCCTTTCAAGCAGTTTTAAATTTTCTTCTGCAATTGCATCGATATCTATATCCTTGTTGCAGATTGTATGATGCAGTGCCTCCTGATAATGATCGTGTTTGTAGTTGAATTTATTTTTGTTTATTTGATGTACTGTCACAAGTTCTGTGTTAAAATATACATAAAGTTTATTTTCAATTGGTACTAGCTTGACTCTTTTGTTGATAAACTTTGTAGGAACGGAATATCCAGATCCATTGTAGGTAACCAGTAGTGTTGGTGGCACTATCTGCGTAATGACATTATCTACATAGCTATCGAGCATCACTTTGTTTGGTAAGGGTCTGAGATATTCCTTTTCTTTTTCAAAGAGAACATGCGGCGGCATATTCGTTGTCTGATTGATGGTGTTATTGACTCGTCTATTGATCTTTTCAATAAGATGGATAAGTTCTTCTTCATTTTCAATCTCGCCATCATATGCATTCAGCCAGGAAATGAATCTGTTGGCTGATTCATCTTTTCCTTTTGTCTGTGGACTTCTTGTTTTGCATAGCCTTATCTTCATGCCGCTATCCTTTTCAAAGGCTCTGATTTTCTGATGCTTTCTTTTAGAGCCATTAGTAATGCTCACTACAGCTGTCATATTGTCAGTAAGTATATGTTCAGGGGTTCCTCCAAGCCTGTATAAGGTATCGATGATGCATCTAAGGAAGTCTTCAGTTGTTTTTCCTTTGGTATAGACAAATATATGTTCACGTGAATAGCCAAGTGTAGATGTCATGAGATTGAATTCTATGACTTCACCATGAATGGTCGTCATTCTAAGATTTTCTTTCCAGTCTACCTGCAATTGTTGGCCAGGCCTTGTTTCATAT
>NZ_NFLA01000104.1:0-1702 GCF_002160675.1 Erysipelatoclostridium sp. An15 | reverse complement strand
AAAAATCTGATTGTCCGCTAAAACACTGTACTTATCAGCACATTCAAGGATTGAAATACTTCAAATTACTACGATTTTACTACCATTGAATGAGCCTTGATACGTTAGAAATCCCAGATATGCAAAGATATGGTACAGCACATCAGTATTGAAAAGATTAAAATTGAATATCGCAAGTAGATTATGGAACGCCGATATTGACGTTCCTTTTCTATTACCAGCCGTTCAGAAATGGACGGCTTTTTCTATATCCAAACGAAAGGAGAATTTTAAAAGCTATGAAAAAGATATTGAAGCGATTAGCCACAGGCTTCCTTGCCTTTGCGACTATCGTTACCGCTTTGCCGACAACGGCAGTCCACGCTTCCGAGAAGCAATACTGGACAGAAAGTGCCGAGCGTGTCGGTATCGTTGAAAAAGTAATGAATGACGGTTCTATCGGTTCGACATTCAATGAGGGACACATGACCGTTGAGGGCGAGGACGCTTTCTGCGTGGATATTAACACCAACTTCCGCAACGGTTATAAGACCAGAGCCGACGCAAGCACACGCATGAGCTACAACCAGATTTCAGATGTTGCCCTCTCAATCGAGTATGTTAATCAGTATGTGCAGAGCCACAGCGGATTGAGCAGTCAGCATATCTATCTTTTGAAACAGTGCGTCGTATGGCAGAGATTGAGTGTTCATCTGGGCTGGCAATGCGATAACGTCAGAGCTTCCTATGATGAAATTCCAAAAGCTATACAGGACGAGGTTTACGCTGGGGCGAAAGCCTTTGCCAGCGAGAACAAGGAACGCTATGAATGTGGCGGTTACATCTACTCTGGCGAGGGACAGGACATTGGACAGTTCTGGGCGAAACTTGCCGTTGGAAATGCCACATTGAAAAAGACTTCCAGTAATGCCAGCATTACCGATGGGAACGGGCTTTACTCTATCGCTGGTGCGACTTATGGTGTCTATTCTGATAAGGACTGTACGAAACAGCTTGCCACCCTTACGACTGATAACAGCGGAAATACTGATACCGTGGAAGTAAAGGCTGGCACAGTCTACATCAAAGAGCTTTCTGCTCCTGCTGGCTATAAAGTGGACAGCACTGTGTATTCCTTAAATGTGGAAGCTGGCAAGACAGCGACACTCAATGTATCAGATACGCCAAAGGTCACAGATACCCTTATCGAGCTTTTCAAGATTGACATGGAAACACAGAAAGACGCTCCACAGGGCGACGCTTCCCTAGAGGGTGCGGAGTTCACATGGAAATTCTATGCGGGACACTATACCGCTGACAATCTCCCCAGCGAGCCGACAAAAACATGGGTGACAAAGACAATCGCTGAAAAGGACAGCGACGGCACTATCCATTATGTTTCCCGCCTTTCTGATGAATACAAGGTATCTGGGGACAGCTTCTATACACAGGACGGAAAGAACGTGCTTCCTTTAGGAACGCTGACGGTTGAGGAAACGAAAGCTCCTAACGGCTATCTTCTTGACGGTGCATATATGCAGACTGACGGAAGCGAGGAACAGATTAAAGGAATGTACCTTACACAGATTACCGAGGACGGCGACATTGCCGTACTGTCTGGAAGCAATCAGTACCATGTATCAGACAAGGTTATCCGTGGCGGTGTAAAAATCCAGAAAAGAGATTTAGAAACCAGCGATACCAAAGGTCAAGGAAGTGCGAC
>NZ_NFLA01000103.1:0-1772 GCF_002160675.1 Erysipelatoclostridium sp. An15 | reverse complement strand
TGTAGTATAAGACTCCTTCAGTAAGAATATAGAATAAAAGATCTGCACAAGCAAGGAATTATTCATGACGATGTGTGCCTTGCAGCCGCAGGCGGAAAGGAATGTGTGGTTATAATGAACAAAATATTTAAATTTGAACAAATAAATAGCAATGAATTAAATATAAATACTATAAATATATTAAACGAACATCTAACTAAACATAATGCTACTGTTTTTGAGGTCTATGAAAATTATATTTTAGTTAGTTTTGATTACTTTAATAGTAAAACACGAATTGCTAAACAAAAACGAATTCTACTATATTTTGATTTTAATAACTTATTAATTTTTATCGAAGATCATAAATTATTTAATAAATTTGATCAATTATTTAAAGAAAATTTTCATCGCAGTAATCAAGAGCTATTACGGTTATTTTTCATTGAATTAATTAGTGAAGATATGGAAAATATTGATGAATTTGAAAAAATAATAACAATTGCTGAAGACAATGCTATTAAAGACAGTAAAAAAGATTATTTAAATAAAATTATTAAATTTAGAAAACAGCTGTTAAATTTAAAACATTATTACAATCAGCTTCAAGTAATTTTTGATGGCTTTTTAGAAAATGAAAACAAATATTTTGATGATGAAGCTTTGCGAAAATTAAATATAATTCATAATCGGATTGATCGTTTACAGCTTGGTGTTTTAAATTTACGTGATTATGTTACGCAGATGCGTGAAGCTTATCAGTCCCAAATTGATATTGAACAAAATAATCTAATGAAAATATTTACTTTGATTACCGCCATTTTTTTACCACTTACCTTAATGGTTGGCTGGTATGGCATGAATTTTAAATATATGCCCGAATTAAATAGCCTTTATGGTTACCCAATCTTTATCGCTGGTAGTATTATCGTCAGTATTGTGTTATTGATATATTTTAAAAAGAAACACTGGTTTTAAAAAAATCGCCATTATGGCGATTTTTATGCCTATTCAATTGTTATTTTGTAATGAAAACATGAGAATAACTCGATTTCAAAGTTTTTTAACAATTTAACTACTAATAAAAAACCGTAATAATAACAAGATCTTCAATAATTATATAAAGTAATCATCTTTACTATTTAATAAAATTTATTATTCGTTTCCATCAACACTTCACCTTATAACAGAAAAAACAAGATAATTAAATTAATGATCAAAGTAATTAGTCCTACAACAAAAGCATAAATAATTTTTTGATATGGTCGTTTCCCCTCTTCTCGAGCCTGATTAATTTTATCAAGCTGTTTTCCATCCATAAAAGACAGGATTTCTTTATATGTTTGAATATTTAATCTTTTTTTCTCTTTTTCTGCTAATATCGATATATAGAACGTAGCTGCAAAAATTAGTAACCAAATTCCTAATCCAAGATATGATAAATAATGGACTAATGGAATTGGTGTAATAATTGTAATCAACATCATTACCGCAAAAATATTACTCAGATACCCAAATTTTCTAATATCATCTTGATTAATTTGTTCTTCCATCATTTCAATATCTTCCTTTATTAATTGATCGATAGTAACATCTAAAACCTGACTTAATAAAACCAGACTATTAATATCAGGATAACTTTTATCATTTTGAATTCCGATATCGGAATTCAACGCGATATCCCGACTTTCTAAAGATTCCGATAAATAAAAACATAAGACCAACTATCTTTGATGATAATTGGTCTTTTTTGATGTGAACTGATTAAAATGTCGGAATCTTTTATAGACCAA
>NZ_NFLA01000102.1:0-1891 GCF_002160675.1 Erysipelatoclostridium sp. An15 | reverse complement strand
TGTTTAAATTCATCACTATAGGTTCTTCTTTCTCTTGCCATTTTAGTTTACCTCACTTTTACTTTCTAAATTGTAACAGTTCTCTTAGAAACTGTCCAATTTAGTGTAACCTATCCAAACACTAATTGTAAAGGTTATGGATATCATTACAATACCGAAAAAATAGAAATAAAATTAAAAAGAATATTAGAAGAATTAACAATATTTATGCTTTCTATGGATAATGAAATTATCACTTGTAATTCTACTAAAAGTAATGATGTAAAAGAAATAGAAAAAGCTATTGAAAAATTAAAAGTGCAAGAAAAAAGATTAGTTGATTTATATTTAAGTTCTACTTTGGATGTAGAAACAATTAACCACAAAAATGAAGTAATAAAAAAAGAAATAGATAAATTAACTAAAAAGAAAACTACTCTTGATCCAGATAACTCTTCAAAAGAATATACAATAGAACTTGTTAAAAAACTAGATTGTATTGAAGAAAATGATAATCTAATTTTTACAAATATTAAAAATATAGGTTTTACTTTTCTTTATGATTTACTAACAAGAAAAGCAAAACGAGATTTAATTCATAGACTTATATCTCAAATAGAAATAACTAGAGATAAAAATTATAACATTGATATTAAAAATATAAAATTTACAGATGAACTAATAACAAAAAGCAATAAAGAATATATAAAATATCTTAATAAAATTATGGAAAACAATAATATTGGTATCAAATTTTATAAAGAAATTAACAAAGAAAAATTAAAAAATATAGAATTAGATTATGATATTTTATCTATAAAAAAAATGAAATTAAATAAATGAATATTTCACTTTAAAAATCGAATAGTGTTACTTGTTTGATGTCGTCATCACACCAGTGTGATGACGATTTTTCTTTTATTTTTGTTTTTCCTTTCTACAATAGAATTGTAAGGAGTCCCACCTTACATCTATATTGCATGAAAGGAGGTCATTTTTATCATGGCAAAGGAAAAAGAAATTTTAAGACTTCGATCGTTAGGAATGTCTCAAAAGGCTATCATGTCTGTCGTTCATTGTGCAAGCAGAAAAATAAAATCCACCTATGAAAAGGCTGATGAACTTTCTATAACATATGAACTTATTAAAGATAAAACTGACGATGAAATTGAAGAAATATTTGGGAACAAGAAGGAGGTGATTTATTATCATGAAAGACCAGATTATGATTATGTTCATAAGGAACTATTAAAGCCTGGTGTCACTGTTATGCTTCTATGGGAAGAATATGTTGAAAGATGCAAGCTTGAGAATAAACCGTTTCTTAAATATACTCAGTTCTCAAAACTTTACAAGAAACATGTTGAGAAGAATAATCTAACAATGCATATTGGACAAAAACCGGGTGAAAAGGTTGAAGTCGATTTTGCAGGACAGACTTTACCAATCTATGATCTGTCACGAAGACAAATCATATCCAAAGCTTATCTTTTCGTTGCAGTGCTTCCTTTTAGTCAATATATTTATTGTGAAGCAACCGACAACATGAAACAGGAAAGCTGGATTAATCTTCATATCAACATGTTAAGATTCTTTGGTGGAGTTCCATTGATGATTGTCCCTGACAATTTAAAAACAGGTATCATATCTCATAAAAAATATGAAGATATCATCATTAATAAAGCATATCAAGAAATGGCTGAATACTATGATACTGTCATTATACCTGCTAGAGTTAAGAAGCCAAAAGATAAAGCATCTGTGGAATCAAGTGTTGGCATTCTTACAACTCAGTGTTAATGTCAATATAAAATTTACCAAAAGTGTTAGTTTAATTTTCACCAGTTCTGGTTGTTATGATCATCATCCTCAATCATGGATATCTTATCCTTTGTTCGATATGACCTTCCTG
>NZ_NFLA01000101.1:0-1918 GCF_002160675.1 Erysipelatoclostridium sp. An15 | reverse complement strand
TCTCCCTGGTTCGAATCCAGGTACCCCAGCCAAGATGACCCGCTAGCTCAGTCGGTAGAGCATCTGACTTTTAATCAGAGGGTCAGGCGTTCGAATCGCCTGCGGGTCACCATTTCAATGCGGGTGTAGTTCAATGGTAGAACTTCAGCCTTCCAAGCTGACTACGTGGGTTCGATTCCCATCACCCGCTCCATTTGAATACAACTTACGGACTGTAAAAAGTTCGTAAGTTTTTATTTTATATAAATATTAAACTTTAATGTTCTCTTTCTAGGAAGGAGGACATTTTTTATGCTTGAATTTAAAACTATAGAAGAATTTAAACCTAACCCAAAAATAATAGAACTTATTAAAAACTACACTTGCAAAACTAAAAAAGGAAAAATTAAAGTTCTTCTACATACTAATTTACAGGTTATAGAACCAACTGAATATCTAATTACATATCCTATTAATCTTACTATACTTGAATACAAAGTAAATGAAATAAGTAATAAACCATTTTACATTAAAGAACATAATGCAAAATATAACTTAAAAGAAATAGAAAATATTATAAAAAAATACAAATATTAAATTTTTTTGAAAACACACTTCGTAAAAGTGCCTTTTAGTGAGGAAATATATGAAGGAATTAATCTTTTCAAAATTAAAGGGGTATATTTTTGCTTTTAAGTTAGGAAACATATGAGAGGATTAATTTTTTTTGAAATTCTGTCTGCTTTTTTGAGTTTTAGTTAGGAAACATATGAGAAGATTAATTTTTTTAAAAATCTAGGTTGCCATTTTAAACTTAAGTGAGGAAACAAGTGAGAGGAATATTAATCCTTCTCAAAAATGAAGAAAGGAGGAATTTTATGAGATGTGGTGTTTATGTAAGAGTTAGTACAGATGATCAAAGAGATAATGGTTATTCTATTGATTCACAACTTAGAATGATTAAAGAGTATTGTGAAAAGAATGATTATAGTATAGTTGATGTTTATAACGATGCAGGTCATTCAGGCAAAGATTTAATGAGACCAGAAATGCAAAGATTACTTACTGATATAAAATCTAAAAAGATTGATAAATTAATTGCTATTAAAGTAGATAGACTTACAAGAAATAATTATGATGGATTTTGGCTTTTAAATTACTGTGAAGAACACGATGTTAAAATTGAATTAATATTAGAACCCTACGATGTATCTACTGCTAATGGTGAAATGATATTTGGAATGAACTTAGTATTCGGTCAACGAGAAAGAAAAGAAATTGGAGCAAGAACAAAAAGAGCTATGGAAGAAATGGCTTTAGAAAAAATACA
Source organism: Erysipelatoclostridium sp. An15 (assembly GCF_002160675.1). NCBI lineage: Bacteria > Bacillati > Bacillota > Erysipelotrichia > Erysipelotrichales > Coprobacillaceae > Thomasclavelia > Erysipelatoclostridium sp. An15. The sequence goes on along the minus strand of NZ_NFLA01000101.1, from coordinate 609 downwards.
CCCTAGTAAAGCACCTTATGGCTATGTTAGAAATAAAAATACTGGTCATTTAGAAATAGAACCTATTGAATCACAAGTAGTTAAAGAAATATTTGAACTATGCAAACAAGGACATTCAACAAGAAATATAGCAACTATTATGCACAATAATAATGCTTGCTTAAAACAAGGAAAATGGTTATCAGATAGAGTTTATAAAATACTTACTAATTCAATTTATATTGGAATATTTGAATATGGGAAGTATAAAAGAAAACCTCAAGATGTTTTAAGAGTTGAAAATTATTGTGAACCAATTATTGATATAAATACTTGGAATGCAACTAGAAATGTATTAGTTAAAAATAAACATTCTAATTATGGGGAACACATTCATTTGTTTTCAGGATTAGTTAAATGCCCTTTATGTGGAGAGATTATGAGTTCATCAGAATCGTTTAAATATCCTAATGGAAAACAAAAAGTATATTACCATTTAAGATGTAAAAACTGGATTGTCAACACTTTTTTGGACAATTTCTATGAGAACATTCTAAATTCAACAGGTGTTTTATAATCAAGTGAACCATGTATCCTGATATTATTATACCAGTTTACATAATCAAATAA
>NZ_NFLA01000100.1:0-2120 GCF_002160675.1 Erysipelatoclostridium sp. An15 | reverse complement strand
TAGTATCATCAGGTGATATATTTTCTGTATTGTTGTATTCATCAATAAAATTATCAAGAAGAGTTTTAATTCTATCTAAATTTCTCTCTATTGATAATTTTTTTTTCTCTTTTTCATTCATCATTTTAATCCTTAATTTAAAAAAGAGGCATTTTGCCTCTTTTTTCGTTAATTATGTTTCTTTTTTCTAGCAATAGCAATTACTCCAGCTAATGAGATTAAGCAAACTGTTCCAAATAATAACATATTGTTATCATCACTAGTTTTTACATTCTTCGCAACTGGCATTAATTCATCATACATTACTACATTTTGTACGTCACCAGTATCTTCGATAGTAAACTGAATTGATTGAGCAATTTGGTAATTAACAGGTGCAATAGTTTCGATTAATGTGTATGTTTCATTAACTGTTAAATTCTTAATTATATGAGGTTCTTTTCCACTAACCCATTCATCAACAATATTACCATTTTTATCTTTTACTTGAAGATGTGCTCCTTCTAATTCTTTTTGTGTTGTAATATCTTGTTTGCTGATTTCTACTTTAGTATCTTCATCAGTCATTGTTAAATTAACATTTTTGTCTGTTCCAGCAACAAATTTTTGCTCTGGAGCTGTAGCATATCCATCAGGAGTTTTACTTTCTCTTAAGATATACTCTTGACCACTAATTAAATTTTGAATTAAATGAGTTGTTTCATTACCATTGATATCAATGTTATGATAAACAGTTTCATTATCAGTTTGAATCATAATAGTATAATCATCATGATTACTGTTTGGAGTAATTTTATAAGTTATTTTATTTTCTGATTCATTGTATGTACCAGTTACTGTATTACCATTTTCTAATTCTGTTCTAATTTCATCAGTAATATCAAATATGTGTTGACCAGTAGTCCATTTATCAACTATATTTTTAGTTTTAGTAGAAACGATTTCTAATTCTGCTCCTTGTAACAGTGAACCATCTTCTTTTAATTTTGATACTGTTGTAATAGTATCAACTATATGAACTTTTTGTATTTCGCCATTACTAACTGTAAATTCAACATCATTTGCTAAATTATATCCAAGTGGAGCTAAATCCTCATGGAAATAATATTTTCCATCTTTAAGTCCGTCGATTTGAATAGGTTGATCTGATGTTGTGAACTCATAAACAACATTTTTTTCATCATCTAAAATTTGAACAAAAGCACCAACTATTGCTTCTCCACCAACATCGGTTTTACTAAATTCTGTTTTAGTTATTTCATTGTTGATATCTAATGAAGTAGTATATGTTAGGGTAACAAAATCTTGTTGAGTAAAGGTTACTGTCTTCATCTCATCATCAAATACAAAACCATCTGGACATTCAATTTCTTCTATATTATAGCTTCCCATTGGCATACCAGTTAGTTCTAATTTTCCATTTTCATCAGGTGTATAAATTCCATTTCCTAATTCATTTCCTGAAATTAGTTTAACATAATCTTCACTTGAGCCTTTTCCAGAACCAGTAGTAATAGCATCTCCTTTTTCATATAGTTTTTGGTTTGTGACACTATCATTTATTTTTTCACTTGCAGTTATTTTGAATTTAACTTTTGAAAAATCATAATCTGCAAGATTAATATTATCTGATTGTTCTAGCTGTTTATTTATAATTAAATTTCCAACTGGTCTTAAATTATTGACAACAACTTCCTCAGTAGTTTCATTTGAATTTATAGTTACTTTAAATGTTTTAGTAATTGCAACATGTCCAGGTGGAACTACTGTTTCAGTTAATATATATTCACCTACTGGTAGATTATTTGCAGTAATTTGTCCATCTTTCACTTTTAAATCAATAGAATAATCTAAACTTGTATGTTTTAGATTGAATTCTGAACCGTCAATAAGTTCTCCAGTGTCATTTGTTTTAGTTAATTTCAAACTACCAGTATCCATCCAATCAATATTTAATTTAGCTCTTTGAGGATCTTTAACTAAAGATAATGTTCCTTCAGATTGATAATTTGCATATCCTTGTATTACCAAAGGAGCATATTTTAATAAGTTATTTGCAGTTAACCAATCACTAGAATAGTTTTCTGTTACTGTTAGTGGAGCACTTAAATAGAATGTAT
>NZ_NFLA01000010.1:0-66164 GCF_002160675.1 Erysipelatoclostridium sp. An15 | reverse complement strand
ATATAACGATAATCATGGTAACACATGATTTAGAACTTGCTAAAAACTGTGATCGAATTTATGTCTTAGAGCAGGGAAAGCTAAGAGAATATGAAACTTGAGAAATTAAGATTTTTAATAAAAATAAGCATACAGTTTATAAAAAAAGACAAGATTCGATCATTGCTTACATTATGTACTGTTATAATATGTGTATTTTTAATTTATGCAACAGCTAATAACATGGTAACCGATGCCTATATGGATTATTATAGTAATAGGTGCGGGTTAGGCGACTGGTTATTTTCATATACATCTAAATCAGATGAGATTACTGCAAAAATTGATGATATTGTTGATGTAAAAGAAACAACTATTACAAGCATTATTGGTATTGGGGATGTTGATAGTCGATATAAGGTTGAATTGACAACATACTCAAATTTTAATTTGATACCAGAATATCTTTATAAGGGTGATTATCCAAAAAATCAAGATGAAATTTTGATTACCAGGGAATATGAAAAAAAGGCTTCTGTAGATGTTGGTGATACGATAACTATGGAATTTACTGATCCTGATAATCCTCAAAAAACTTTTTTTAAAACAATGAGAGTTAGTGGTATTATTCAATTTACTGGATCGATAAATGCTCAAGATGGAACTGTTAATGATAAGTTTATCTTACATTCTTCAAAAAAATCTGAAAATTATAATATATATGTAAAAACTGATATTATTTCAAATGAACAACTGGATAAAATTAAAATGCTGGTTATGAATGATGAAACTGGGGCTAGTATGAATAGTGAAAGGATTATTGATGTTTATACTGGAGGAAAAATGTATTCATTAAACAGTATCAATAAAAATGATATTGTTATTTTTATAGTACTGCTTGTTTTAATGTATTTTACATTAAAAAACATTTTTGCTATCAGCTTTAAAAAAAGGTGTCGCTATTTTGGTATATTGTCGAGCGTAGGTGCTTCAAAAAATGATCTGAAGTTATTAGCAATTATAGAAGTACTGATATATTCTTTTATTGCAATTACAGTAGGAATGATTACAAGTAATTTTGTAATGAAATGGTTACATGATACAGCAATTAATAATGCTTTGAAAACAGAGTTTAATATGCGCCCTAATCCATTTATGTCAGTACCGTCTATTAATATTTTGATTGCTTTAGTAATTGTTATTATTTTATTATTTGCTAGTTTAACCGCTTTAAAAGAAATTAAAAGAATTAATATTATTGATTTATTTAAATCTTTGAAATGGCAAATGGATGGATATAAAAAGAAATCCAGATCTATTTTATTAGATTGTAGATATGTTTTTGTGACACTTGCAATCAGGTATATGAAAATGAATAAGAAAAAATATTTTTCGATTTTGATGACTTTAATTTTTTGTATCGTATTTTTAAATATTAATAGTTATCGAGCCAGTATAAATGATCAATATATTGAAGAAACGGTAGAAAAAGATAGTTTATATTTAAGATGTGAAATATATGATTTATATCAGGAAAAAAATAATTTCAATAAGCTAATAAAAACACTTAAAGAAAAAGAACCGCAAAAAGAAACTGCTTTTGTAGCTGATTTTAATTTTGGAAATATTGGCTCTATTTCTTTAAATCAGTTTACAGATGAATATCTTTCAATATATGGTACACCAGAAATTAGTACTATCAATATATACTTTTTTGGAGTTGAACAAGACGTTATGAAAGAAGTTACTGGACAGATACAGCCAGTTATACTAAATAAAAAAGTCCAATCAACAGGTGTTAGGAAAAATCAAAATATTCAAATTTTTAAAAATGGTAAAATTCCAATAACTATGGTTAATACATATACAATTAAAGAGCCAGAAATGACCTGGGAAAAAGAAGAAATAGAATTTATGGCAACAGCTGATGGAATCTATGAACTTGATAGTTTTAATATTTCAAATAATTATGAAAATTTACTTTCAGACATTGAAGGTGATGAAAGATTAAATTTAATGATGGTAGCACCATATGATTATTATTTATCACGATATGATGAAATGCAGCATATAAGTAATAATAACAGTACTATTAACTTTAAAATTAAAACAGATGATCATGCAGGTTTAAAAGAAGAAATAATTAATGATAAATTCGTTAATAACTATTTAAAAACAATAGAAAATAATGAACAAGACGAATATAGTCTTTTAAACAATGCCTATACTAAAATAATTACTTATTTATCTTTTACTGTTTGTATCATTAATCTAGCAATCATTATTGTTTTCAATGCTTATGAAAGACAAAATGATTATGCTATTTTACAATCATTAGGTATCAAAAATCATGATTTAAAGAAGATGATATTTTTTGAAAATCTATGCTTAGTAATAATTGCTTTAGTTATATCGATACCAATGATAATATTTATTGAAGGAATACTATTCTATTATCAATATACATATTTAAATATTTTTAAACCTTCATATTATACAATGTTATTTATGGCAGTTTTAGTAGTAATAATTGCATTATTAGCAACATTACTTTTATATCAAATGATTAAAAAGAAAAGTATAATAGAAAAAATCAAGGGTAATGATATTTAGGTATTTTATCAGTTGAGAAATCTAAATTTAATTAGGTTTCTCTTTTGTTTTGATATGAAAATTTTTAAAAATTAAGAAAAGATGATATCAATACTATATATTTTTTTGTATACTAATTAAAGAAAAAAGAGGTGGTAATATGTGGCTTTTATATGCGACTGGTTCAGCATTTTTTGCTGGAATTACTTCAATTTTAGCCAAGTGCGGCATTAAAAAGACTGATTCGACCGTTGCTACAGCTATAAGAACGATTGTAGTATTATTATTTTCATGGTTGATTGTATTTTTAATTGGTTCTCAAAACCAGATAACATCAATTGATGGGCCAACTTTATTATTTTTAGTTTTATCAGGACTGGCAACCGGAGCGTCGTGGTTATGTTATTTTCATGCCTTACAAATAGGAGATATTAATAAAGTTGTACCAATTGATAAATCAAGTACTGTCTTGACGATTATTTTGGCTCTGATTTTTTTACACGAGGGTATTAATATCTATAAAGTAATTGCAATTATAATAATTACGGCTGGTATTTTGTTAATGATTGAAAAGAAAGATTTAGTAAAGACAAATTCCAAAAATAATCAAAGCTGGTTATTATTTGCAATTGGTTCGGCTTTTTTTGCGAGTATGACTGCTATTTTAGGAAAAATAGGTATTGCAAATGTAGAGTCTAATCTTGGAACGGCAATAAGAACTAGTGTAGTTCTTGTTATGGCCTGGCTGATGGTTTTTGTAACTGGCAAACAAAAAGAAATTCATACTATTTCAAAAAAAGAATTGATATTTATATGTCTGTCTGGACTAGCAACAGGAGCTTCATGGCTATGTTATTATCGTGCTTTGCAACTAGGACCAGCTAGTGTTGTAGCACCGATAGATAAATTAAGTGTTTTAGTAACTGTTTTATTTTCTTATATTGTATTTAAAGAAAGGTTAAGTAAAAAACAAATTGTTGGTTTATTGCTTTTGATGCTTGGTACTATAGCAATGGCCTTACTATAATATATTTAAAAACAATCCAAATAGTGAAATAATGCTGTTATTTAGATGTTTAAATAGCATATTATTTCATAACGGGATTGTTTTTTATTAATCATGCTTATAAGGCATGATTTAGTCTTTAAGATAAGCATTTGCTTAAAGCTTGCTAGCGCTATAAAATATAGTATGTAGGATTTATTATCGAGGTGAAAAATGGAAATTAGTTATCGTTTATTTCAATGGGATGATATTGATGAAATAGTATCAATTATTTGTGATACATGGCAATTAGATAAGATGTGTAAAGATTATAAACAAGGAATTATATTTTCAAAGCAATATTTATATCATGTTTTAAAGGATGCTAGTGATATATATGTAGCTATTGATCATGATAAAGTTATTGGACTATTAGTATTGTCACTTTATTTAAAAAATAAAATTACAATACCTAAAAAGTATCAACAATATTTGTTGAAAATTGATGAAAATGAAACAAAGGTTAAAGATTATCAAAAAATGATTATTGATTATAAGCAAAATTGTTTATTTTTATACAAAAACAGTGCTATTAAATTTGCTAATGAAATAGTTTTATTTGCAGTTGATCGACGTTATCAGAGAAAGGGAATAGGCACTGAATTATTTAAACTTGCTGGTAGTATTTTTGAAAAAGAAGCACATAGTAGTTATTATTTATATACAGATACTAGTTGTAATTATTGCTACTATGATCATTTAGGAATGAAAAAAATGGGTTCATTGAAACCAAGAAAACAAGATGATTTTGAAATATATTTATATGGTAAAAATTAAATTTTGAATTAAATATACTATTATAAGTGGAGGAAATTATGGAATATAGAAAATTACCGCATGGAAATGAAGAAATAAGTGTATTAGGTTTTGGAACAAGTGCAATTGGTGAAGCTAGTGAAGAAGAAATTATTGCTACTGTTCAAATGGCAATTGAAAATGGCATTAATTATTTTGATTTAGCCTCTGGTCATGCTAATACTTTTGAAGCATTTGGAAAAGCAATTAAAGGCAAACGAGATCAAGTTTATTTACAAATTCATTTTGGTGCTAATTATGAAACAGGAGCATATGGCTGGACTACTAATCTAAATAAAATTAAAGAGTCTATTAAGTGGCAATTAGAAAAGTTACAAACAGATTATATTGATTTTGGATTTATTCATTGTCTAGATGAACCAGCTGATTTAAAGGCAGTAAAAGAAGCTGGGGTTATTGATTACTTACTTGATTTAAAAGAAAAAGGAGTTATTCGTCATATCGGTTTATCATCACATACACCTGCTCTAGTTAATCAAGTATTAGATATGAATATCCTTGATATGGTAATGTTTAGTATTAATCCTGCTTATGATAATAATCATGGTAGTTATGCAATTGGTAAAAATGATGAACGAATGGCACTTTATCAACGTTGTGAAAAAGAAGGAGTTGCTATTTCAGTAATGAAAGCCTTTAGTGCTGGTCAATTGCTGGATAAAGATAAATCACTATTTAAGCACGCTTTAACACATAGTCAATGTATTCAATATGCTTTAGATAAACCAGCAGTTGTAACAGTATTGCCTGGAATTAGAAATCGTGAAGATTTAAAAGATATTTTAAAATATAATCAGGCTACTGATGAAGAAAAGGATTATTCAATAATTGCTCAGTTCGATGAAATTGAACATATGGGAAAATGTGTTTATTGCAAACATTGTCATCCTTGTCCTTGTGGCTTAGACATTGCTTTAATAAATAAATATTATGATTTATCACTATTAGGTGATACATTAGCAAAAGATCATTATAATCACTTAGAAAAAACAGCAAGTGACTGTATTCAATGTGGACATTGCAATCACCGTTGTCCTTTTAAAGTTGATCAAATGAAAAGAATGAAAGAAATAAGTCAATACTTTGGTAAATAAGAGATAATAGTGAAATCATCTCTTATTTTTAAAAATTAAGCTGATAATATTTTTCATAAATTTTTATAATTCTGCCAATAAATAATGCAGTTAAAATAGTACCAATTCCAATACCATAAAGTGTAGTATTATTAATTATACATAATAAAACCGTTATTAACACTAAAGAAATATCAAATGTATTTTTTACTGTTGAAAACGGAATTGAAAAAACATCTGATATAGTCTTAACTATTCCATCAGTAGGTGTTAAAACAACATCAGTCTTTACACATAAATAGACTCCCATAGCTGTAATAAACATTGTTAAAACAAAACATATAAAAATAATAATGATATTAAAATTTAACTCGGGAATAATATAATCATATAAATCAATTAGCCATCCAAATGCAAATGATAATGGTATTTCTAAAGTATAAGCTAGAGTAATTCTTTTTGATAAAATACATTGTATTAAAACAAATAATAAATAACAAATAATTGATGCTGTTCCTAATGAAATATAATATATTTCTGAAATAGCATACATGACCGAACTAAAAGCAGCAACACCTAGTCCATAACGAATATTTAACACAACTGCAAAAGCAATTAGATTTAAGCCAATAATATAATAAATTCCTCGTTTCATAACTCCCTCCTAATTTGTCTATTATTGTACATCAAATATTTTCAAAAATATAATTCCTAATTTTCATCATATCAAAACAAAAAGTTATCAAAGGTATTAATAGTTTAATAAGTTTTACTTATCTATTTGATTAGAAGGTTATATTGAAGATAATTATATTTCTAATTAAAATATAGTTAAAGAAAGGAAGGAAAATAAAATGAACGATTTTCAATTTCAAAACACAACAAAAGTTTATTTTGGAAAAAACCAATTACAACACTTACATGAAGAAGTTTTAAAATATGGAGATAAAGTATTAGTAGCTCACGGAGGAAATTTTATTAAAAATTCTCCTTTATATAGTAAAGTTATTGAAGAATTAGAATTAAATAATATTAAAGTTTATGAACTAGGAGCAGTTGAACCTAATCCTCGCCATACAACAGTTAATAAAGGAGTAGCTTTATGTAAAAAACATGGGATTCAAACTGTTTTGGCTATTGGAGGTGGTTCTACGATTGATTGTTGTAAATCGATTGCAGCAACATCTTTATCTGATACTGATAATATTTGGGATTTAGTTGAAGGAAAAGTTAGCTGGCATGATGCTTTGGCAGTTATTGCAATGCCGACAATTGCCTCAACTGGTAGCGAAATGGATAAATCATGCGTTATCGCTAACGTTGATAAAGGGGTTAAAAGTGGTATTAATGGTGAAACAATCAGACCTAAAGCAGCTTTTCTAGATCCAACAAATACATTTACAGTTCCAGCTAGACAAACTGCATGTGGTGGTTTTGATATTATGGCTCATTTATTTGATATGAATTATTTTGTAAATGCTTTAAAGTATCCATTACAATTTAATGTAGTTGAAACATTATTAAAAACAGTTAAGACTCAATTACCGATTGCAATTAAAGAACCTGAAAATTACGAAGCTCGATCAACAATGTTATGGGCAGCAAGCTGGGCTTTAAATAGTTTTTGTACTTCAGGATTTAAAACTCAGCCATCATTACATGCATTAGAACAATTTTCTTCATCATATGATTTAACTCATGGATTAGGATTAGCGATTATTATGCCAAAATGGATGAAATATTTATTGGATCGAGATGATAGTGTGGCTGATGATTTTGCTCGTTTTGGAGTAAATGTTATGAATGTAGATGATGGTAATGATAAAAAGGCAGTAGCTTATAAAACTATTGAAGCTTTACAAACTTTTATTAAAAATGAACTTGGATTACCAATATATCTATCTGAAATAGGTATTGATGATAGTAAATTTGATGAAATGAAAGTAAAAGCCTGCTATGGTAAAGATTCATTACCACTAGCATATCGACCATTAACCCAAGAAGATTGTTTAAATATTTATAAAATGTGTCTGTAAATAATAAAAGAGAAATTATCATTTGATAGTTTCTTTTTTATTAGTTTTACTTATTATTGAGAAAAATTTTAATATATATAGGAGATAGTTATGAGTAGAAAATGTTTAATTATTTCTTCTAGTCCTAGAAGAAAAGGTAATAGTGAAATATTTTGTCAGCAATTTGCAAAAGGAGCAATGGAGGCTGGTGTAGAAGTTGAAAAGATAAATTTAAATGATTATAATATTTTACCATGTCTTGCCTGTGAATATTGTCGTCATCATGATAATCAATGCATAAGAAAAGATGATAGTAATCAAGTAATTCAAAAGATGATTGATGCTGATATCTGGTTATTAGCATCGCCAGTATATTTTTATAGTATTTCTTCACAAATGAAGTTATTGATTGATCGAATGTTTGCTCGTGAATATGAAATTAGAAATGCTAAAAAACGAAAAGATGTTTATTATTTGATTACAAGTGGTTCACCAGATCATGATCAAATGATAGGAACTATTGAATCGTTACGAGGATTTATCAAAGTACTAAGAACGGTTGATGAAAAAGGAATTATTTATGGAACAGGTGCTTTCTTGTTAGGTGATGCTAAAAAGCATGTTGCATTTAATCAGGCCTATGAAATGGGAAAAGCTGTTTAAAGTTTAAAAAGGTTATTAGTAATCTTGGTTAAATTACAAATAAATTTAAATATTAATGAATATGGACTAGAATGTTTAAATACATTCTAGTTTATATTTTACTTGAACTTTTAATTATTAAAATTTTTTTGTACAATATAAATATAACTTTTATCTAATGTAAGGGGGATAATAATGTTTAAACAAATGCAGTATTTTATCGCTGTTGTTGATACTCAAAGTTTTACTAGAGCAGCAGAATTATATTATATTTCACAATCAGCAATATCCCAGCAAATTAAGGCTTTAGAAGAAGAATTAGGAGCTAAATTATTGATTAGAAAAAGAAAATCTTTTTCATTAACACCTGCTGGTGAATATTTTTATCAGCATTGTCAGGAAATATTACAAGATGTTGATGAGCTATGTAAAAAAACCAGGGAATTAGAAGAAGATGAAAATATTTTAAAAGTAGGGTATTTAAGAGGGTATGAAGGTAAAGAGTTTAAAGATGCTGTATTGGATTTTGCTTCATTATATCCAGACGTTACAATTAATATTATTAAAGGAAATCATGAGGAGTTGTATAAGCATTTGATGGATGAAACAGTTGATCTAGCAATAAGTGATCAACGTCGTTCTTTTCATGATGATTTTATTAATTATCATTTATTGCATATGGATTGTTGTGTGGAGGTATCACTTAATAATCCTTTGAGTAAGGAAGATATTTTAGATGTAAAAGATTTAAGAAAAGAAAATTGTATTTTAGTAGCGACTCCAGAACAACAAGCAATTGAACAAGAATTTTATGAAAATATAATTGGATTAAAATGCAAGTATTTATTTGCAAATGATATTGATGAAGGTAGATTAATGGTAATGATGAATCGGGGTATTATGCCAATTGAACATGTAAAAATGCCTAAGAATGAAAAAGAAGGAATTAAAACTATTCCTTTATATCGGAATCAAAAATTGATTCAAAGAAATTATTGCGCTTTTTGGAAGAAAGAAAAATCTACTTATTATATTGAAGAATTTGCAGATATGATGCGAAAAAAATTTAAGATTAGTCATCAAGAATAATCATTGATTATAGAGATATAGTTTATATTGTAGATACAACGAATAATTTCGTTGTATTTTTTTAACAAAACTGTATATATTGTATATTAACAGTATTAACGTTATTAGTTATACTGTATATGTAAGATATATACAGTATATTATGTTACGAGGTGAATATTCATGGAAATTATTTTAAGTAATGCTAGTTCTAAACCTATTTATGAACAAATTGCTTTACAGATTAAAGAGCATATCATGAAAGGAGAACTAAAGGCCAATGATCCTCTACCTTCAATGCGCAAGTTGGCTAAGGATCTACACGTTAGTATTATAACAACTCAACGAGCTTATGAAGAGTTGTCCAAAGATGGTTTTATAGATATTGTACCAGCTAAAGGGGCATTTGTTTCGATACAAAATAAAGATTTTATTATCGAAGAAAATCGACGGCGAATTGAAAAGCTGCTTAGTGATGCTTGTGAACTAGCAAAACAAAACGGAATTACTGTTGAAGAATTATTGCAAACACTGCAATTGATATTTAAGGAGATGTAGTTATGGAATACGCTATTGAGGTGGAAAATATATCTAAAGAATATCGTGATTTTAAATTAAAAGATATTTCATTAAAAGTTCCTTCAGGAAGTATTATTGGTTTGATTGGTGAAAATGGTGCTAGGAAGTCAACATTTATCAATGCAATTTTAGGAGTAATTGATTCTCATTATGATAAGTTACAATATTTTGAAAAAGATTTTAAAGATAATGAGAAAGAAATTAAGGAACAAATTGCGGTTATTTTTGATACTACTCATTATAATTTAGAGTTTACACCGAAATTTATAGGTTTATTACTAAGTAAGATGTATAAACAGTGGGATATGGATAAATATTATCAATATTTAGATAAGTTTGATTTACCACTAAAAAAGAAATTAAAATCCTTTTCTCGAGGAATGAAAATGAAATTAGAATTTGCGATAGCTTTTAGTCATAACGCTAAAATATTAATTTTAGATGAAGCTACTAGTGGCTTAGATCCAATTGTTCGTGATGATATTTTGGGATTAATTCGTGAATTTACTGAAGATGAAGAACATACAGTTTTAATTTCATCTCATATTACTAGTGATTTAGATAAAATTGCAGATTATATTGCCTATATTCATCAAGGTAAATTACAGTTTTTAAAATCATATGAGGAAATTAATGAAAATTATGGCATCATTAATGGTGGTGAAAGTTTATTAAAATCATTAAATACAGAAGATATTATTGCCTATATAAAACAACCTTATAGTTGCTCGATATTAATAAATAATCGTCAGGATATTTTAAATATTTTTACTGATCTTGATATTAAAAGACCAACAGTTGAAGAATTAATGTTGTTTTATGTTAAAGGAGTGAAATAATATGTTAGGAATAGTTATTAAAGATTATTATGAAACATTCTGTCTAAAAAAGAATATCATTGGGATGATATTTTCATTATCAGTTATTTTATTAGTAGTATCTTTAATAGATAATTTATATGCTTTTGTTTTAATAGTAGGAATAACTTTACCAATGATGGGAGCCTCTACTCTTCAATCATCAATGGAGCAGGATGAAATTTCTAAATTTGATCAAATTTTGTTAACATTTCCAATAACTAGACAAGAAATAGTGAAAGCAAAATTATTATCATCATTATTGTTAACTTTAATTACTAATCTTTTATTGAGTTTGTTAATTACTATTGTTTATGTTTTTATTTATCAAACAGTTGATTTAAAAACAGGATTGCTAGTTTTGTTTATTGGATTTATTATTGCATTAATAATGAATGCAATTAATGGCGTTGGTTTTTTCTTGCTTGATAATAAAAAAGGAGCTGTTGTTTATGCAGTATTAGTTGCCATATTTGCCTTTGGATATGTTATGTTTAATTTAAATTTTGATTTAAGTAAATTATTATCATTAGATATTGGAGTAATTTTAATACTAAGTCTAATTGTTGCAATTGTTTTAAATATTATTAGTTATTTTATTTGTGTAAAAATATATAATAGAAAACATTCATAGTACACTTCGGTGTACTTTTTTTATACCTAAAAGGTATGGCAGACAATAAATAATAAGTATTAGACAATTTTGATAATTGCTAGTTAAAATGATAGTAGAAAAAAGATTTTTGTTGGAGGTATAAAATGAAAATATTAGTTTTAAAAGGAAGTCCACATAAAAATGGTTCTTCTAACTTGTTAGCTGATGAATTTATTAAAGGTGCTAAAGAAAATAATCATCAAATTGAAGAGTTTGATGTTGCTCATGCAAATATCAAGCCATGTCTTGGCTGTGATCATTGTGGAATGAATGGACCATGTATCCAAAAAGATGATATGGCTAGTTTAAAAGAGAAGATTTTAGAAAGTGATATGTTAGTATTTGTTACTCCATTATATTATTTTGGAATGTCAGCTCAATTAAAATTAGTTATTGATCGTTTTTATAGTTTTAATGGTCGTTTAACAAGTAAACCAATTAAAAGTGTTTTAATTGCTGCTGCTTGGAATCAAGCAGATGATACTATGGATGATTTATTGGCACATTATCGTACGATTTGTAATTATTTAGATTTTGATAATCAAGGGGAAATTCTTGGATTAGGTTGTGGAACAGTTTCTATGACTAGAAATACTGTTTATTTAAAACAAGCTTATCAATTAGGTAAAAAGATTTGAGGTGGGAAAATGGACGTTGAAGATAATGCTTTTTTTCCAACTAAGATATTATTTGGAGCTGAAAAATTAAAAACTTTACATCAAGAAAAATTATCGGGTAAACGAGCTTTGGTACTAATTACTAATGGTAATTCGATGAAAAAATATGGCTATTTAGATCAGTTGTGTAATGAGTTGAATTTAGCTCAAGTTGATTTTGTAATCTATAATCAAATTAGTGCTAATCCTACTTCTGATGAAATTGATAATGGAGCAAAATTTGCTAAGGAAAAACAAGTAGATTTTATTATTGCTTTAGGTGGTGGTAGTGTTATTGATAGTGCTAAAATGATAGCTATTGTTTTAACTAATGGTGGTTCGATATGGGATTATACATGTACAGATAAAAAGCCTAAAACAGTTATTAATGACCCTATCGCTATTATTGCTATCCCAACGACAGCGGGAACTGGTTCTGAAGTTGATTGTGCTGGAGCATTTACTTATTTACCATTACAAGAAAAAGTAGCATTTAAAGATGAACGATTATTTCCTGCTATTACAGTCATTGATCCAACTTTGACGTATACCTTGCCATCAAAGCTTACTGCTTATCAAGGTTGGGATGCCTTAACCCATAGCATGGAAAACCTAATAAATAAAAATGAAAATAGCGATGCTACAAATATTGCAAAAACAGTAGTTAAATTAGCTGGTAATAATTTAAGTAAAGCAGTTAAAAATGGTGATGATCAAGAAGCTCGAGAAAAAATGGCTATTTCAAGTTATTTATCAGGAATTGTAATTAATTTAAGTGGTACTACATCAATGCATGCTCTAGAATGTGCTATGTCAGCATTACATCCTGATTTAGAACACGGAGCAGGTTTAATAATTCTTTCAATTGCTTATTTTCAGTTTTTTATTGATTTGCATATTTGTGATGAAGTATTTGTTGAAATGGCTAGATTGTTAGGAGCAGTAGATGCTAATAGTCCTGATGATTTTATTAAAGCAATCAAAAATATTCATCAAAAATGTCATGTTGATAATTTAAAAATGTCTGATTATTTGATAAGTGAAGATGAGTTCCCTTTGATTATCGCTAAAGCCCGTCGAGCAATGCCTGGTAACTTTGTAAATGATCGATATTTATTATCAGATGAAGATTGTTTAAAGATTTTAAAACAAGCTTATCGTTAAAAGAGGTGTTATAATGCTAAAAAAAGCAGCTAAAGTATTATTGATTATTTGTGTATTATTGTTAAATGGCTGTCAAACTTCAACTAATCAACAAAATAACGGTGATTCAAATAATGAAGTTCAAGAATCATCTGTTAAAGAAAGTGAGGAGACAAAAACAATGACAACTATTAAATTACAGTTTGATAATAGAGAAATTGTTGTTGAATTAGACGATAATTCTGCTACAAGAGATTTAGTTTCTAGATTACCGCTAGATGTTCAATTTGAAGATTTTAACGGTACTGAAAAAATTTGTTATTTGGATGAAGATTTAGATACTAGTGACGTATCTACAAGCTGTTTACCGGTCCAAGGAACACTAGCCTATTATATTCCATGGGGTAATATTTGTTTCTTTTATCAAGATTTCCAAGAATAAAATAATTTAGCCCCACTAGGTAAAGTTGTTGAAGGATTAGAATATCTTGAAGAACTAGATCAAGGATCAAGTGTTCAAATCAGTGTTGAACAATAAAATATATTTTATTAATCTATTAATAATTGATAACTATTTGTAATTATTAATAGATTTTTTTTTAACATCATTAAATTAAAAATCAAAGTAATGCTATAATAAAGATAAGATTATATTATTATAGAAGGAGAAAATGTTATGAGTAGAATTGAACGGAGCAAAGAAAAATATGAACAGTTATTTAAAACAGAACAAAAATTAGATCCCAATGATCCTGAATTAATGAGTCAATTACAACGGTTTATTTTTGGAGAAGTATTCTATACTGGTAACTTAACTGATAAACAAAGAGAGTTGATAACTTGTACAATTTTAACAGTACTGCAAACATTACCACAATTAAAAGCCCATGTAAATGCTGCATTAAATGTTGAAGTTTCCCCATTAGAATTAAAAGAAGCTATTTATCAGTGTGCACCATTTATAGGCTATCCTAAAACTTTAAATGCAATTAGTGTAGTAAATGAAGTATTTAATCAAAGAAATATTACATTACCATTAGAAAATCAATGCGATTTCGCTGATGATCAAAGATATGAACAAGGATTAAAAATTCAAAAAGAATTATATGGTGATGAAATCAAAGAACATTATCAATATTTACCAGAAGAAATTGCTAATGCATTACCAAAATTTTTAACGGAATGGTGTTTTGGAGATTGTTATAGTCGAAAAGCTATGGATATTAAAACTAGAGAATTACTTATTTTTTGTGTTTTAACGGCTTTAAATGCTACAGGACAATTATACTCTCATGCTTTAGGAAATTTAAAAGTTGGTAATTCTTTAGATATTTTATATGCAGCTTTGATTCAATGTTTACCATATTTAGGTTTTCCATGTATTTTCAATGCTTTTAATGCTATTAAGGAATTGGCTGAGTAGTTATGTATTTATTTCAAAGAATTGAAGAAGTCATGATTCAATATCATGATGCTAGAGCAGTAATTGCCGAGTTTTTATTAAATGAAAAAAATCATCTATATCGATATACAATGGATGATATTGCTCGTTTTACTTATACTTCTAAATCTACCTTAGTAAGATTTGCGAAAACTTTGGGGTTTAAAGGCTGGAAGGATTTTAATCGGGTCTTAATGGAGGAAATAAAGTATCAGGAAAGTAATAAAAGTACTATTGATGTAAATTTTCCTTTTGTTGAAAGTGATGATTATAAAAAAGTTATTGATAATATGGCCCAGTTACAAATTGAAAGTATTATGGATACAGCTAATTTAATTCAAGAAAAGATGCTGGAATTAGCAGTAATCCGATTATCGAAAGCTAAAAATATTATTCTTTTTGGAATGCGTCCTAATTCTTATTATGCTGAAAGTTTAAGATGGAAGTTTTTAAGCATCGGATTGCATATTCATATTGCTGGTTATGGTGAATTTGGGATGCTAGCAAGGACACTTACTAAAGATGATTGTGCTATTTTAGTATCTTATTCAGGGGATAATGTCAATAAAGATCCGATGGCCCAGGTAGAAATATTAAAAAAGCAAAATGTTCCAATGATCGCTATGACTAGTGGTGGTAATAATTATTTGCAACAAAATATAGATTGTATTTTTGAAATATCAGCGCGAGAACGTTTATATAGTAAAATTTCTACTTTTGCAACTGAACAATCATTGTTATTAATATTTAATGTTATTTTTGCTTGTTATTTTAAAAAGCATTATCATCAAAATCTTGTTTATAAAATTGAAAATTCTAAAGTATTAGAGCAGCAAAGAAATGCTACATTAAAACAATTAAAAGAAGAATAGTTGGATCATCAAGTAATTTGATGATCTTTTCTTCTAAAAAAATATTATTGATATTTATAGGGAATATGGATTTTATTTCATTTAATTTCACCAAAATGGTCATAAATATTGTTAAATGATGAAATAAAATTTTGACTTTAAAAAGTTATGGGAATTACGTTGTTTATCTATTTTTACAATGCTAAAGTGTTCTTGTAAACAAAAAAGGTTGTTACAAAATGCGCGTTTTATAAAGACCTTATTAAAAAATAAGGAGAAAATTATGAGTAAACAATATGAAAGTCTGGCTCAACAAATTGTCAAATTAGTTGGGGGAAAAGATAATGTAAATCATGTTTATCATTGTCAAACAAGATTACGATTTAAACTAAAAGATGAAAGTATAGCTGATCAAGATGCTTTAAATGCTATGGATGAAGTAGCTCGCTGTTTGATTAGTGGCGGGGTTTTCCAAGTAGTAATTGGAACTCATGTCAAAGATGTTTTTGAAGAAGTAGAAAAAATTGTAGGTCCTTTAGAAGGCAAAGCAGTAGAAACTACAGAAAAAAAGGGGATTGTTTCTACAGTAATTGATTTTGTTTCTGGAACATTTCAACCAATTATTCCAGCTTTATCTGGAGCAGGGATGGTTAAAGCAGTTTTAGCTTTACTAGTAACTTTTGAAATGATTTCTGCAGAATCACAGACATATTATATTTTAAATTTCTTTGCTGATGCAGTATTTTATTTTTTACCAATGATGTTAGCGTTTACTGAAGCTCAAAAATTACGTTGTAATCCAATTTTAGCAGCTTCAATAGCCGGGATAATGATGCATCCCAACTGGAATGCCTTAGTAACTGCAGGTGATCCAGTAGAGTTTTTTGGAATTATTCCATTTACGCTTACTACTTATACTTCAACAGTAATTCCAATTATTATTGTAGTATTAGTTCAATCATATGTTGAAAGATTTTTAGAAAAATGGATTCCTCAAGCAGTGAAATTAGTGTTTGTACCAATGTTAACATTTTTAATTATGGGACCACTTGCTTTAGCTGTTTTAGGTCCAATTGGAAGTATTTTAGGTAACTATCTTGCTGATTTCTTTACTTTCTTGAGTACTACTGCAGCTTGGGCACCAGCTGTTTTAATTGGTGGTTTTTTACCAATTATGGTTATGTTTGGATTACACAATGGAGTTGCGCCATTAGGGGTTATGCAAATGGGTGAACTTGGATATGACAGTATTTTTGGACCAGGTTGTGTTTGTTCTAATATTGCTCAAGCAACAGCTTCAGCAGTCGTTGCAATTAAAACTAAAGATAAAAAAACAAGACAAATTGCTACTTCTGGATCAATTACAGCTTATATGGGAATTACAGAACCAACTTTATACGGAGTTAATTTACCAAAAAAATATCCATTAGTTGCAGCAATGATTGGTGGAGCAGCTGGGGGATTATATGCAGGACTTACTCATACTCATCGTTTTGCGACTGGATCTTCTGGTTTACCAGCAGTATTCTTATATATTGGCGATAATACAATGACTTATTTTTATAACATATTAATTGCTTTAATTATTAGTTTTGTAGTTACAGCAGTGGTAACTTACATCTTAAGTTTAAAATTCGAAAAAGAACCGGAAACAAAAACAATTGAAAAAGTACAAGTTAATAAAGGTGAAATTCTTTCACCACTACATGGTAAATTATATCCATTAACTGAAGCTAAAGATGAAGCATTTGCTTCTAAAATGTTAGGTGATGGAGCAATGATTCAACCAGATGATGGAAAAGTATATGCACCATTTGATGGTCAAATTGTTACACTTTTCCCAACAAAACATGCAATTGGGATTTTATCAGATGATGGAATAGAATTATTAATTCATTTTGGTATTGATACTGTTAATTTAGATGGTAAACACTTTACAGCTTTTGTAGAACAAGGGCAAAGAGTAAATCAAGGAGATTTATTAATTGAAGCTGATATTAAAAAGATTGAAGCTGAAGGGTATTTGACACAAGTACCAGTAATTATTACTAATAGTGCAAGTTATCAATCAATTACATTAAGTGATAAAAAAGATGTAAATTATCAAGATGTTATTTTAAAAGTAGAATAAAAAAAGAAAGGATGAGGTATATGTTTTATAAAGAATTAAAAGATTTTCCTGATAATTTTTTATGGGGAGCTAGTACATCGGCATATCAAGTAGAAGGTGCTTATAATGAAGATGGTAAAGGACTATCAGTTCAGGATGTTCATGAAGCTCCTGAAGGAATCACTGATTTTAAAGTAGCTAGTGATCATTATCATCGCTATAAAGAAGATGTAGCTTTAATGGCTGAATTAGGTTTAAAAGCATATCGTTTTTCAATTGCCTGGAGTCGAATTATTCCAGATGGTGATGGTGAAGTTAATGAAAAAGGGATTGAATTTTATAATAATTTAATTAATGAATTAGTTAAATACCACATTGAACCAGTTGTAACTATTTATCATTTTGATTTACCATTAGAGTTACACAAAAAAGGTGGCTGGGCTAATCGTAATACAATTGATGCTTTTGTAAAATATGCCAAAATATTATTTGAAAACTATGGCGATCGAGTAAAATACTGGCTAACAATTAATGAACAAAATGTTATGATCAATCATCCAAATGCAATGAATCCTGGTAAAGTTCCAAGTAAAAAAGAACTATATCAAGGATGTCATAATATGTTTGTTGCTAGTGCTAGAGTGACATTATTGTGTCATGAAATGGTTGAAGGTGGAAAAATTGGACCAGCTCCAAATATTACTGCTATCTATCCTGAAAAGTGCAATCCTGCAGATGTAATTGCTGCTGATAATTGGGAAGCAATTCGTTGCTGGTTGTATTTAGATATTGCCGTTCATGGTCGTTATAATAATCTTGTCTGGGCTTATTTGAATGAAAAAGGCTATACTCCAGAAATCTATGATGGCGATATGGAAGTAATAGCTAAAGCAAAACCAGATTATTTAGGAATTAATTATTATGCTACAGCTACTGTTGCAGCTGCTAAAAACGATGGAACTGATTGTCAGCCAAGAAATGGTGATCAACAAATTATGATTGGTGAAGAAGGAGTTTATCGGGCTGCTAAAAATGATTATTTGGAAATAACTGATTTTGGCTGGATGGTTGATTCTATTGGAATGCGAGTAACCCTTAGAAGAATTTATGATCGTTATCATTTACCTTTATTGATTACTGAAAATGGTTTAGGAGCTAAAGATGAATTAGTAGATGGAAAAATTCATGATCAGTATCGTATCGATTATTTACAAAGACATTTCCATCAAACTAAATTAGCTCTAACTGATGGAGTAGAAATTATTGGATATTGTCCATGGTCATTTATTGATTTAGTAAGTACTCATCAAGGTTATGGTAAACGTTATGGTTTTGTTTATGTTGATCGTGATGAAGATGATTTAAAAGAAATGAAACGTTATAAAAAAGATTCATTTTACTGGTATCAACAAGTTATTAAAGAAAATGCCAAATCTATTTAACAGCAAGATTTTTCTTGCTGTTATTTCCTTAGATAATCTAATTTATTGGAAAAAACATTTTTTTTAGATAAAATTAATTTGAGGTGTTATTAATGAGTAATAAAAGTACAAAACATTTTTTAGTTTTATTAGTATGTTGTGGTTTAGCAGCATCATCGATTGGAATTTCGATTAATTCATCAGGTGTATTTTATACACCAGTATCTGAAAGCTTAGGAATTTTACGTGGTTCTTTTTCGATGCATATGACAATATTTTCTTTAGTTACTGCTATCAGTGCTTTCTTTATTCCAAAATTGATGGAAAAATATTCTTATAAACTAATTTTAACAGTGAGTGTCTTAGTTGCGGTAATTGCAACTGCTGCTATGGCTTTTGCTAAAACAATTCCAATGTTTTATTTGCTTGGAGCTATTCGGGGATTAAGTACCAGCTTTTTTTCAATCGTTCCTTTAACTTTAATTATCAATCAATGGTTTGAAAAAAATCATGGGCTTGCAACAAGTATTGTATTTGGTTTTAGCGGTTTGGCTGGATCGTTTTGTTCGCCAGTTCTTTCGCATTTTATTGAAACAATGGGGTGGCAAACAGGGTATTTTATAAAGGCTGGAGTTATTTTATGTCTATGTTTACCAGCAGTTTTGTATCCTTTTCATCTTGATCCACGTTTAGATGGTTATTTACCATATGGTTATAGTGAAAAACAAGTAAGTGAGGTAAAGAAGAGTTACTCTTTTAGTTTTTTGACAGTTGCGTTTGTTAGCTTTTTTATCTTTGGACTTTTAAGCAGTTGTATTACTAGCTTTACTCAACATTTTCCAGGTTATGGCCAATCTTTAGGTTATAGTGCTTCTTTAAGTGCTTTACTGCTTTCAGCCGGAATGGTAGGAAATGTAGTTTCTAAATTGATTATAGGTGTTTTAAGTGATTGGTTTGGTGCTGTAAGGGCAACATTGATTATGATTTTTGCAATTATAATCGGTATTGTTTTATTAATTGCTGGTTCAAATATTTATTTATTAATGATTGGATCATTTTTATTTGGATCAAGTTATGCTATTGGTGCTGTTAGTTTACCATTACTAACAAAATATTTTTTCAAAGTAGAAAATTATGCTAAAGCTTTCCCAAGTATTTCTTTTGCTTCTAATTTAGGAGCCGCTATTTCTTTATCGATGGTTGGTTATATTTATGACTTTTTTGGTTCATATTTATATGGATTTATAATTGCTTTAATTATGATTGTAATATGTGTTGGGTTACTTTTAGTTACTAATTTTAAACGATAAGCTGTTGTAATTAACAGCTTTTTTAGACTATTTAATGAAAAAGTCAAAATATAGACTTTCTGATTTTTTAGTAAATTGTATTTATATAAAGATTGAACTAAGATAATAGTTGTAAAAAGGAGATGGTAAAGATGGCAAAAACATTATATCTAATGCGACATGGTCAAACATTATTTAATGTGTTAAAAAAGATTCAGGGCTGGTGTGATTCACCATTGACTGAAGAAGGGATTAGACAAGCCAAAATTGCAAGAAAATGGTTTGAAGATAATAATATTCAATTTGATCATGCTTATAGTTCAACTAGTGAACGTTGTTGTGATACGTTAGAATTAGTTAGTGATATGCCTTATGTTAGATTAAAAGGTTTAAAAGAGCATAATTATGGTACTTTGGAAGCAGAAGGAGAGTTCTTAGCAGAAAACGATCCGGAAAAATGTAAGACATATTATTTACAATTTGGTGGTGAATCTTCAGAAACCGTTAAAGAAAGAATGATTGAAACCCTTACAAATATTATGGAACAAGAAGATCATCACTCAGTCTTAGCGGTTAGTCATGGTGGGGCCTGCTTTAATTTTTTAAGAGGTGTTGAAGATGACTATAGTGAACAATTGCAAAAAGGTTTTGGAAATTGCTGTATCTTTATCTATGAATATGAAAATCATCAGTTTAAATTAAAAGATGTAATTAGACATCAATTTTAAGGAGGAAGTGAAAATGAAATATACAACATTAGGAAACAGTGATTTAAAAGTATCAAAAGTTTGTTTGGGATGTATGGGATTTGGAGATGCTCAAAAAGGAATGCATTCATGGACTTTACCAGAAGATAAATCAAGAGAAATTATTAAATATGCATTAGACAATGGTATTAATTTCTTTGATACAGCTATGGCTTATCAAGGAGGAACTAGTGAAGAATTTTTAGGGCGAGCTATTAAAGATTTTGCTAAAAGAGAAGATGTAGTTATTGCAACAAAATTTTCACCTAGAACTCAAAAAGAAATTGATGATGGTATTACCGGACAACAACATGTAAGAAATTGTCTAGAAGCCAGTTTAAAACGTTTAGGTATGGATTATGTAGATTTATATATTTTACATTCTTGGGATTATAATACGCCAATTGAAGATTATTTAGAAGGATTACATGAAGTAATTCAAGAAGGAAAAGTAAGATATATTGGTATTTCTAATTGCTTTGCCTATCAATTAGCTAAAGCCAATGCCTTAGCTAGAGCAAAAGGATATGAAGAATTTATCTCTATTCAAGGACATTATAATTTAATTTTTAGAGAAGAAGAACGAGAAATGGCAAAACTATGTAATGAAGATAATATTGCAATGACACCATATAGTGCCCTAGCTTCAGGTCGTTTAGCTAAACATCCTGGTGAACAATCAAAAAGAATGCAGGAAGATAGCTATGCAAAAGGTAAGTATGATGCTACTGAAAAACAAGACCGTATCATCATCGATCGTGTTGATGAGTTAGCTAAAAAACGTGGTGTGACAATGACTGAGATTTCACTTGCGTGGTTAATGTCTAAAGTAGCGGTACCAGTTGTTGGTGCAACAAAAGTTCATCATATTGATGGAGCTGTAAAAGCAACTGAATTAGAATTAACTGATGAAGAAAAAGCTTATCTAGAAGAACCATATCAACCACATGCTCTAGTTGGAATGATGGCCCAAAAATAAAGGAGTAGTTAAAATCAATGTCATTAAGTTAAGATGATAAAATTTTAGCCAGGAATTATATGTAAATATATTTTTCCTGGTTTTTAATATTTATTCAAGCTAAAAAAGTGTAGTCTTGAAACTACATTTTTCAAGGTATATAATAAATTATGTTAGTTATAACGATAGTTAAAGAATACGGCAGTCTTTGGCTTGACATGTCGCTTTTATTTTCTGCCAGGGCGGATCGGCAGAATTTCTTTAGCTATCAGATTTTCTACAGGTGGATTTTTTCCACCTTTTTTTCTTAGAAATTCTCTGATAATATGTACTGCTCTTGTAAAATTAATCTGATATGTATATTTGATTTTATCTTTTTTAGGTATTTTTATTTCCTGTACAATTCTTTGACAGAAATTATACATGGTCATGCGGGCATAGATTTCCTGTTGAATCAATTTTCTTTTTTTGGCATGTAATGTATTGAGTCCAATAGCATATTTGAGCTCACGAAAAGAAGTTTCCTCTCCCCAGCGCATATTGTAAATTTCACGGATTTCTTCCATTGAGAATTCTTCTCTGCTTAGATTGGTAATAATGGTTTCATAGGTATCTTCAGTAATTTTGAATCTCACAACTCGACAGTTGAATTCATACCATGGATCATCTTTGCTCATAAAATCAAATCTCGTTGATTTAGTAACAATTTTATATATTTCAGGACAAGCTTTGGTCGTTTTTGTTTGTTTTAAGGTCAACATTCTAAATACATCAATATCAAATTCACCTTCAGGAAATGGACCTAATGATCGAGTGATACTGGTTTGAGAGCAGATATCTTTAACACGAATCAGATATTTATTTCCTGATCGAACAACATGTTCAAAACCATTGTAGGATTCATAGCCTCTATCGGCAATGAAGATAGCTTTATGACCATCATATCTGTCAACAAGCTGACAGAAGGCATCATTTTCATCTTTTTTAGCTTCACCCTGAATGATAATATCATCATATGTAAGTTCCAATAGATCATAACTGGCATTTAAATGAAAGGCAGAATAAGCCTTAGCAAGAGTGCCATGTCTTAATTCAGTAGTTTCATCGTCAAAGATGGTATTATCAATAGGCAGTTCATAGCCATCAACTGCCAATAGTCTATAGCCATGAAATAATTTTATTTTGAATGTTTTTTTATTGAAAGCATCAAACAAAGTCTTGAATGCTTCAGGTTTGATCTTGCTTCTGGCTTGAACAAAAGCAGAAGGGGTATCAATAGAAAAATCATTAAATTTAAGAAGTTCATCCTTGATAGAAGAAGAACCCATACAAAGGATAATTTTCATGATTGTTTCGAAATCAAGCTTTCTATTTCTGGTGAAATCAGTATCAGGATTGACACAAAAGATAGAACAGACATTCGAAAGATTATTGATAATGTGAAATAAAACGTTTTTAAGATGTTTATAGCTATTCATGTTTAAGTACCTCCGACATATACCTATAAACAATTGGCCTATTATCAATAAAAAAATTGATAATAGGCCGCACACTATCGTTGCAATGTCAATATTTTTCTTTTAAAAATGATAAAAATTTTATAAAAAAGAGAGGGCATATTTGCAATATAACCATCGATTGTCATTAAAATCTTAACTTAATGACATTGAATTTTAACTGCTTCATTTACTCATAGTAAAAGACTTCAACAGCACATTGAATATTTATATCGTTATGGAAATATGTATAAAATTATAAATGGAAACTTATTGTTTCATGGCTGTATTCCATTAGATAAATCTGGAAAATTACGGAAAGTCAATGTTGATGGAAAAGATTATCAAGGAAAAGAACTGTTAGATAAATTTGAAGAAAAAATAAATCTTGCGTATTATCAAAATAATCAAGATGCAATTGATTTAATGTGGTATTTATGGTGTGGCAAGAATTCACCGTTATTTGGAAAAAGTAAGTTAGCACTATTTGAAAAGTATTTTATTCAAGAAAGTAAGCTAATAAATGAAATAAAGGATTCATATTATAAATGGATTGAACAAGAGCAGACTTGTAAGATGATTTTAAAATGTTTTAATTTAGATAGTAATACAGGTCATATTATTAATGGACATATGCCAGTAAAAACAGTTGCTGGTGAAAAACCAGTTAAGGCTAATGGTAGATTATATGTCATCGATGGTGGCATTTCTAAATCATATCATTCTAAAACAGGTACCGCTGGATATACATTAATTTTTGATTCTCAACATTTGCAGTTGGCTAAACATTTACCATATCATGATTTGGCTAAAGATGGTTTGATGTGTTTAACGCCTGAAGTAGAAATTATGGAAACTAATTCTAGAATTAAAAATCGAGATTGTGATGTGGGAAAGGAATTATCAAGACAATTACAAGATTTAAAGGAGTTACTATTTGCTTATCGAAATGGTATAATAAAAGAAAAATAAATTAGTCATGTTTTAAAACAGATTGCAAGAAAAAAATTTAAGTAATCTGTTTTTATTTATAGATAAAATAAATGTTTCATTGTTCTATTTTTTAGTAGTTTCATTGATAGACTATCAAATAAAAAAGGAGCATAATTTTTATGCTCCACATGAGTTATTAAATTCATAGTTTAATGATATTTTATATTAATTCTTGTTGCAATTTATTAATTTAACAACGTATTTTTTGTTGCACTCCATAATTATTCTTTTTTCTGACCTCTAGTTTTCTTAATCTTGTTTGTAAGAGTGCTAGTTTAGTACTTGCTTTCATTTTGTTACCTCCTTAAACAAAAAAAGCGCCTGGTTATCATAATAATAACCGGGCGCACCCGACATCTTCTTCAAACTGAGTAAAACTTTTTTACTACATCACTGCGGTGAATCAGTCCTTTGATGAATAATGGGATAGCTATTTAATTTTGTCGAAATCTCATCTATCTTTTTAGATTTCGTACAATTATCATTATAATAAGTTGGATTTGAAAGTCAATGTTACTACGATAGAATAATGATGTGAAATGATGGTAATTTATTTGCTGGTAAATAAACATATTATTCTTTTGTAAAATGATGATATTATAAATATATCATCATAAACGAAAAAATGGTTGGATAAATCGTTTAATAGATATATTGTAGTAAGTTTATAATGATTTAAATATAGTAAAAATATTAATTATATAATAGAAAAGTGTTTATAAATATATTACAATATTGCTAGAAAAGAGTGATGAAAATGGCAATTAATGTAAAAGAAATTCTTGCTGATGGCTTATTAGAACTACTTGAGCAGCAACGTTTAGAATCAATAAAAATTAAACAATTATTAGATTATACTCATATTTCAAAACAATCTTTTTATAATCATTTTTTAGATAAAAATGATTTAATTGTTTATATTTATTTAAATCGAATTATTCCTAAATTTGATGATCCTACTAAAGAAATGGATTTCTATCATTCAATGGTTGATACATTTAAAAGAATGAAAAAGTATCATAATTTTATGAAACAGGCTTTATTAATGGAAGGACAAAATTGTTTAAAAGATTATATTTTTGATCATTGTAAACAATTTGATTTAGAATTTCATCAAAAATTATACGGTGATAAGCCAATGCCTGATACATTGCGTTTTGCAACTGAATACCATGCAACGGCCTCTAGTTCAATGACTATTTCCTGGATATTATCCGATATGCCGGCTAGTTGTGAAGAAATGGCTAGATTAATTACTGATTTAAGAAGTGTGGGCATGGATAAGTTATTTGCTGATGGTCAAACTAAAGGGAATCCGTATAAGTAATAGACGTTTTAATGAAAAAGTCAATTTATAGACTTTTTTTCTTTTTGGTAAATTGTATAAATGATGTTATTAAAGTAAAATATAGGTGTATAGGAAAGGCAGGTATGATTATGAGAAAAATTTATAAAAATGAAAATGGACAAGCGGTAGCTCCAAAAACAATTCATTTTGGTAAGGAAGCTTTTAAAAAGATTACAAATACGCAAATTCGCTGGTTAGGCGGTGCGGGAATTATGATCAATAGTCGTGGTACTAATATTATGATCGATCCAGTATTAGAAGGATTTGATATGCCTTTATTATATGAAAATCCAATTACTCCCGATGAAGTTGCTTCTTTAGATGCATATCTGGTTACTCATATTGATAATGACCATTTTAGTCGACCAACATGTAAAGATGTATTATCAGTATGTAAATCATATCATGCTCCTCATTATGTAGCTGGTGAAATGGTTAAAGAAGGAATACCAGGTATTGGACATGATATAAATGAAACTTTCAATGTTAATGATATTAAAATTACATTAACACCAGCTAGACATAATTGGCAAAACGGTTCATCAAAATATAATTTTAGAGAATGGAAAGAAGAAGATTATTGTGGTTTCTGGATGGAAACTAGCGATGGAATAATCTGGTTACCTGGTGATTCTAAATTATTAGAAGTTCATTTAAATATGCCTGATCCTGATGTGATCTTGTTTGATTTTGCTGATAATGATTGGCATATAACTTTAGATGGGGCAATTAAATTAGCTAACACATACCCTAATGCTGATTTAATTTGTATTCATTGGGGCAGTGTTGATGCACCATCAATGACGCCTTTTAATGGTAATCCTGAAGATTTGCTTGACCGTGTTGTTAATCCTGAACGTATCCAGGTATTAGCACCTGGAGAAATCTATCAAATGGAGAAATAATTATGAAATACGTTAAACTACAAAATACAGGATTAGAAGTATCGAAAATTTGTGTTGGCTGTATGAATTTAGGTGCTAAGGATAAATATCCATGGCATTTAGATAAGCAAGAAGGTATTGAATATATTAAACATGCACTAGATTCAGGAATTAACTTTTTTGATACTGCTAATGTTTATAGTCAAGGAGAGAGTGAAGAAATTTTAGGAGAAGCAATTAAACAATATGGTAATCGTGATGAGTTAGTAATTGCTACTAAAGTTTTTTATCCAGTTGATAATAGTTTAAATGGACGCGGACTTTCAAGAAAACATATTTTTCAAGCGGTTGAAGATTCTTTAAGAAGATTACAATTAGATTATATTGATTTGTATATCATTCATCGTTTTGATTATAATACGCCACTTGAAGAAACGATGGCAGCCTTAAATGATTTAGTAAGAATGGGTAAAGTAAGATATATCGGTGCAAGTGCAATGTATGCCTGGCAATTTCAAAAGGCTCAGTATATTGCAATGAAAAATGGCTGGGGTAAATTTGTATCTATGCAAAATCACTATAATTTATTATACCGGGAAGATGAAAGAGAACTCATACCATTATGCAAAGATATGAATATTCCATTAACACCATATTCACCTTTAGCTGGTGGTCGTTTAACTCGTGATTGGAATGGTGATACATTGCGTGATAAATACGATCAGACAGTTAAAGAAAAATATGATATGAGTAAAACAATTGATTATCCAATTGTTAAACGAGTCGGTGAAATTGCTGAAAGTAAACAAATTTCTAGGGCTCAAGTAGCTATGAGCTGGTTATTACAAAAAGATAATGTTGTTCCAATTGTTGGAGGTACTAAGGTAAAACATTTAGATGAAGCTATTAGTGCTTTAGATGTTACTTTAAGTGATGAAGAAATTGAATATTTAGAGGAATTATATCAGCCACATAATATTGTTGGTGCATTATAATAATATTTTTAAAGGATTTTTATTAAAGTAAAAATCCTTTTTTTAATAGGAAATTGCTAATTAAAATAAGATGGTTTATAATCAAAAGGAGGTGATTTTATGAATAAAGCATTTGTAAGTGATATTGATGGAACATTATTTTTTCATTATTTAAATCCGCCAATTAAAAAAAGTGATATTGATGCAATCAAAGAATTTCAAAATCAAGATAATTTATTTGGTTTATGTAGTGGTCGACCTTATTGTGGGGTTGTAAATTTGTTTGATAATCAGATTAAACCGGATTTTTATATTATTTCTAGTGGAGCATTGATATTAGATCAAAATAAAAAAATTATTTATGAACAATGCATTAATTATAAGTACATTCAAGAAATCTATAATAACTATTATCATCAGGCAATAGTTATTATTCAAACAGATAATCCTAATAATGTTTATAAATCACAAAAAGAAAATGATCTTGATGAAAATACAATAATTATTAAAAATATTGATGGATTAAAAGAACAAAAAATCTATGGAATTTCTTTGGTTTTTAAAGATGATGAAACAGCTCAAAAACATACTGATTTAATTAATAAAAAATATAGTAAGTTAAAAGGTTTTCAAAATACAAATTCAATTGATATTGTTATGAAAGAATGTTCAAAGGGGAATGCTTTAAAAATAGTAAAACAAAAATATCAAATTTCTAAAATAGCAGGAATTGGTGATTCTTATAATGATCTTACAATGCTTGAAAAAGCTGATATTTCATTTACATTTAAAAATTCACCTGTAAAATTAAAAGAACAAGTTGATTATCAAGTAGATAGTGTTAGTGAAGCAATCGAGATATTTTTAAAATAGATTTTAGATATTAAAGCAGTCATTCAATGACTGCTTTAAAAATATAATAATGTTATTTTTCATGAACTTTTTTACCTGAAATATGTTCAATTTCAATAACCACTAATTGAACTCTATCAATACTTTTTTGGATTTCTTGTTCAACTTCTTTAGTAGTAGGATAATATTTCATTGCTAAAGTTCTAACTTTTTCTTCGGTGATTTTACGGTCTTCTACTAATATAGCTCGGCCATAAACTACACAACTTGATACATGGTAGGCCCAATCACCCTCATCAAGATAACCATCATCCCAAGTTGTAAAGCAGACTTTATTACTAGCTTTAATAGAATCAATTTTGTGACCACTTTTAGCACTATGAAAATAAATTTTATTTTCATTTTCATCGTAATAAAAATTAATAGGGATCGTAAATGGATAACCATTGTCACCATTTACTGAAAAAGCAGCTCTTTTGTTATTTTTTAATAATATTTTTGCTTCTTCTACTGATATTTCACTTTTTGTTCTTCTTATTTTTCTAAACATAACTAATCCTTTCTATCATTTTATATTTTATTTGATGAATAAATTTATGGTTTAAAAATCATCTCAAATTCTTCACACACTACTTTCATATTATCACTAAACTTTAAATTTATTTCTTTTAAACAATTAGAAAAGAAGTCTTCATGGATTTTTTGCCAATACTCCAAGGATTTATCACCTTCACCTTCTTTATAGGCGTGTTCTTTGGTAATTTTATTAAAAGGAGTAACATAAACTTTTTTAGTCTGGATAATGCATACCGCTTCATTTTTGGAATTCAAAATAATATTGTATGAATCTTTTTTGGGTAAGGGTTCATTTTCTAATTCATATAAAAGATATAAAGAAGAGGTTGCAGTTTTTTTACCGTTAATGACCAGATTAGCAAGTAAATCAGCATCTCCACCAAAACTCCATGAGTCATATTCATTACTATTAATATTGTTTGTTGAGATAAATTTTTCCCAAAGTTCTTGTTCGTACATACCGTAACTCCTTTATAAATTAATATCAATCTGGTAGTTATCGTCAATTAAAATATAATTATAATTATATTTTTGACACATTTTAAGATAACGATTATTATCTTGAAGAATTGATTCAATGGTACAATAACTATCATCAAGACGTTTTTCGATTACATTAGCATATTTTTTAATATCGAAAAAATGATTTTTAATATAATTTTCACTCATTATAAGGCAATAATAGTGAATTTCATTCAAATATTTTTCTGAAAAACTTTTATTCCAATTAGGTGGAATATAACAGCCTTCAATAATAAGATTATGCTTATTTTCGATAGCTGTTTTTATCATCTTACAAACAATAGGCCATAAATAGTTTTGTAACTTATCATCATTTTCAGGGGTTAAAGTTGTATTTTTACTACGAATTAATCCCATTTTTAAAAGATCGATTGAAAAATAAGGAAATTTATATTTTTCAAGAAGTTTTTGTGCTAATAAAGTTTTACCAGTATGCGAAGCACCGGTAATTAAAATAATCATTATATCACCCACATCAATTCTTGTTTATTATATTCAATTATAGCAATATGCTTTAGATACTTCAATTAATTGATGATATTGTTGTAAAAAGATATGATACAATAATAGAAAATGACAAGGCGAGGTGACATATATAATGGAATTAAGAGTTTTAAAATATTTTATAGTTGTAGCTAATGAGTTAAACATTACAAGGGCAGCAAATATTTTACATATAACACAACCAACTTTAAGTAGACAAATCCATGATTTGGAAGATGAGTTAGGAGTAAAGCTGTTTGTTAGGAAAAATGGCGCAATTATACTAACTGAAGAAGGAATCTATTTAAAAAACAAAGCAATAGAAATAGTTGATCTAGCTAATCTTACTAAAATTAATATTTCTTCTAAGAAAAAAGAATTAGAAGGGGTTTTATCGATTGGAATTGCTGAATGTCAAGGAACTAGCGAGCTTTTGCCGCGGTATATTAAAATATTTAACGAAAGATATCCTAAAGTAAAAATAAATATTTATTCTAATATTGCTGATGATGTCAAAGAGAATATCGATAAAGGATTATTAGATGTAGCGATTGTTTTAGAGCCGGCAGATATTGGGAAATATGAAAGCTATCGATTACCGATTGTTGAAAAATGGGGATTAATTATGGCTAAAAATGATCCGTTAGCTAATGAACAATACGTAACAAAAGAACATCTATATAATAGTTCAATACTTTATCCCCAACGATTAGAAATCCAAATATTATTTGAAAACTGGATTGAAAAAGATATTGATAAAATTCATATTCAAGGATATTTTAATACTACTAGCAGTGTAAGTTTAATGATTGAAAATGGTTTAGGACGAGCGTTTTCTATAAGTGGTGCTGTTTCTAGTCAACATTCTAATTTGTGTTTTCGACCAGTTTATCCATATTTAAATACCTATTCTACTTTAATTTGGAAAAAGGGTGGAATGATGTCAAATGCACTAGTTGAATTTATTAATATTGTTCAACATTATAATTAAGTTATTTGATATCTTTTTTGGCTACCAAAATGCTTTTTAAGCATTTTAGTGAAGTATAAAATAGGCATTAGACATTTTGAGGGTATTGGATAAAATAATAAGTGAAGATAGATATGTAAGGGGAAGAATATGAAGAAAAAATTATTAAAAGGATCGATTTTATCAGCTTCACTTTTAGTAGCTTCAGGACCGGCGATTAATGCAAATATTCCACAAATTGCAGCAGCGTTTCCAGATATACCATTAGCTACTATTGAACTTTTATCAACAATACCATCGCTATTTTTGATGTTATCAGTATTAATGAGTTCATTTATTGCAAATAAATTAGGAATTAAACGAACTATAATGATTGGATTAGGATTAGTAATGGTGTGTGGATTTATGCCAGCGCTAATTAATAACTTTTATTTAATTGTTGTTTCTAGAGCTTTGTTAGGTTTTGGAATTGGATTGTTTAATTCATTGTTGGTAATATTAGCTAATTATTTTTATGAAGGTCATGAAAGAACAGCTTTTTATGGTTTACAAGCCTCATGTGAAGGAATTGGCGGAATGATTATTACGTTTATTGCAGGTCAGTTGATCAATATCAATTGGCAAGCACCATTTTATTCTTATTTGTTGGCAGTACCGGTTTTTTTCTTGTTTTTATTTTTTGTTCCTAAGATTGAAAACACGACAATTAATAAAAAAGAATCTCATAGAGAAAAACAACAATTAAAGAGTTATTTTCCATTAGTAAAATATGTCATTTTAGTTTTTATTATTGCAATTTTTTATATGACTATGGGAATTAAAACAACACCGATAATTATAGAAGGTGGTTATGGTGATGCTAGCGATAGTAGTTTAGTATTGCTCTTAGTTGGCTTTGGTTCAATGATATCTGGTTTTATCTTTGGTAAAGTCTATAAAGTATTAAAGAAAAATACTTTAATTATTGCTATATTATTGATTGCATTTTCGTTGTTTTTAATTGGTGTTGCTAATAATGTCATGATTAGTTATGTTGGTGGTTTTCTAATTGGTTTTGGCTTTAGATTGTTTTTGCCATATTTAGTTAATAGTGTAAATCGCTTAGATATTCCTAATAAAGGTTTAGCTACTTCTTTGATACTTGTTGGATATAATTTAGGTGTTGCTATAACACCTTATGTTAGTCTTTTATTACAACAATTACCATTCTTGGATAATTTAGTTTATCTTTTATATTTTGAAGCTTTTGTAATTGTAGTAATGGTAATTGTAATTATTTTTAGGAACATGTTAATAAAAAATAATTAATAGTGGAGGTATGTAAAATGATAAGAAGAAAAGAAGAACAACAAATAGTTAATATTGAAAAACCACAAAATGGTGAAGGTATTTTAACGCTAAAGAAAATCTTAAATGGACCAGAAGAGTTAGATCAAAAAGGACGGGCTTTTAATCATTGCTTTTTAAATCCAGGTAGTGGTTTAGGTTATCATCAGCATATTGGAACTACTGAAACTATGTATATTTTAAAAGGAACAGCCAAATATGTAGATGAAGATGGTAACGAAACAATTTTAAATCCTGGTGATGTTACTTTTACAGATGATGGTCAAGGTCATAGTATATATGCTACTGGTAATGAGCCACTAGAATTTATTGCTTTGGTATTGTTTAAAAATAGTTAATTTTATGTCAAAAACTATCATTATGATAGATTTTTTATTATAATTATAGTAACTTGTTACTAAAAAAAGAGAGGGATAGAATGGAAATAAATGATTTAATAAATAAATTTTCAGATACACCTGAAAAGCAATGTAAAGCTATTTTTAATACTCTTTTTATTGTTACTAATAAATTACAAACAACTTTTGATCAACATATTCCTGATATTACTTTAAAACAGTTTATGTTATTAACGCTTATTAAGCAATCTAGCCAGCCGCTAACATTAACCCAGTTAGGGGAATTATTAGGTTGTTCAAGGCAGAATGTAAAAAAACTAGCAACGATATTAGAGAAAAAAGGGTTTGTTAAAATTAAATCTAATCAATTTAAAACAAAGGGTGTTTTAATTGAACCGACGAAAAAAATGAAAGATTATTTTAATAATGATTTTGTTAAGTTTGAAGCAGAATTAAAGTATTTATTTGCAAATTATACTAAAGAAGAAATTAATCATTTATTCATTTTAATGATGAAGCTATATCCTGGTATTAATAATTTAAAAGAAAAAATAGCGAATGATAAGTGAGGTCTAAAATGAAAAAGATACTAATATTGTATAAATCTAAATATGGTGCAAGTAAACAATATGGAGAGTTATTAAAAAAAGAGCTCGATAGTACAATTATGAACATTAATGATTATCATCCTGGAGATGAAAAATCTTATGATGTAATAATTTTTGTAAGTGGTATATATGCTGGTAATATTACAATTGTAAAAGAAGTAAAAAAATATTTTGCTAATTTTAAAGATAAGAAGAAAATTATTTTTGCGGTTGGTTTAAGTAAAAAGGACTCAGCATTGCTTGAAGAAATAGAAAGACAAAATCTAAGTGGGGATTTAAATAATATTGATTTATTTTATGGACGGGGAAATTATGATGAAAGCAAATTAAGTTTTGTTGATCGGACATTATGTAAAATAATGAAAAAAGTCCTTAAAAATAAAGATCGTGATTCTTTAGAACCTACTATGAAGGCTTTATTAGAAATTGAAGGACAAAAAGTTAATTATGTAGATAATCATTATTTAATACCTTTGCTTGAATTAATTAAAAGTATAGTTTAAAGTGGATGTTTATAGTTACTATGCAATTTTATTATACTATGATGTAATATTGATATTGTACTTTTATTTGATTGCTAACTATAATTATTGATGTAAAGTTGATAGTGGTTTAAAGATATTTTAACTGCTAGAAGAAAGAAGGTAATGATTATGAGTAAAAATATTTTATTTGTTAATGCTAGTCCTAATAAAAACGGTAATACTGCTAGAATGGTAAAAAAGTTATTAAAAGATCAACCATATAAACAACTGGATTTAGTTAATTATAAATTATATGCATTAGGTCAAGATTTTCCTGATGATCAATTTGCAGAAATTTATCAAGAAATGTGTAAAGCTGATGTACTTGTAATGGGAACACCTGTTTACTGGTATTCAATGGCAGCGCCTTTAAGAGCATTGTTAGATCGTTTATATTCAATTGTCGATAATAATGATTTAGGCGGTAAGGATTTATATTTTGTAATTCAAGGGGCCGCACCTTCTAAAGAAACTTTATCATTGTGTAATTATACAATGGAAAGATTTTGTACTTTATATCATATGAATTATAAAGGAATGACATCAAATTAATTTTTAATATAATTATTTCAGGTAAAAATAAAAACATTTACCCCGTATGATAACACGCAATATATTTATTTAAATTACCTGATATAATTATACAATTTCTTAGTAATAAGAAATGATCGAGATTATTGATAAAACAATTATCAGTAATCTTTTTTTATTTAAAATATATGATATAATATAAATAAGAAAAATAATTCATTGGTAAATGAGGTGTTTATGATGGTTATATTGGAAGTGGAGTTGAAATAAAACTATATTATAATAATGATTTTGTAAAGGTGATGAAGATGAAAACAGTATTTAAATGTCAATATGGAAACGAACATAATAGTATTAATCCATTTGATTTACATGCATTAGCAAATTTTAAGCTTGAAATTTTGGACGATAGAATTATTTTAAAATCTGCTAATAAGCAAAAATTAAGACAACGAGAATTTAAATTTGTGGATATTGATAAACTTGTACTATCACTTGCAATTGGTAATTATACACCAGCATATGCAGTTAGTAAGACAATAAAATATTTATATGATTTAAATATTTATACTATGAATAATAAATGGACTTTAGAGTTTAGAAGTCAAAGTGAAGTTTTGAGTTGTATAGAAAAGCTAAAAGAAAAGGATTTAAGAATTGATGATCCAGCAGGTGTTTATAATATTATTTCAACAATGGATCGTTTAGAGGTTGAAAAATATTTTATTAGACATTCTAAGCAATTAGAAGCAAAATGTAATATTGATAGTATTCGGTCATTTGAAGATTATATTGATGATTAAAAAAGTATGACTTGAATGGCCATACTTTGTTTTTATTCTATATTAAATGTTTTTTTATAATTTGCTAGAGCACCAATTAAGTTGGAATCATTAAAATAAGCACATGGAACAATTTGAACTCTAGGAATTGGAATTGGCATTTTTTCATAGATTTCATCTAATGACTTTTGAATATATTCATGTAAAATAGGTTGTTGGCTAATTCCGCCACCAATTGCGATTTTTTCGGGATCGACAGCAGCTTGAATATTAAATAATCCCATAGCTAAAGTACCACAAAATTCTTTTAAAGCAGCCAAAGCTTTTTTATTACCTTGGTTACAGTATTCAAAAGCTTCTGGACCTTCAATGCCTTCTTTTCCAACCGCTTGGCCAATCATTTTTACAAGTCTTAAAGCGCTTGAATCAGAACCCCATTTACCATCAAAGCCATTTATTTTTGTCCAATCATCAGATAGATAGCTAAATTCGCCAGCAAATCCATGAGTACCAGTAAATACTTTATCACCAATTGTAATACCACCACCGATACCACTTCCAATTATACATACAGCACCAACATCACAGCCTTTTAAACTACCGTATGTTACTTCACAAAGAGCAGCACATTTAGCGTCGTTTTCAATTGTAAATTTATTAGTAGTTACTGATTGTAGTTCTTCTAAAATATAAGCATCTTGATTATAAAGTAAAGCACCAGGAACTTGCATCTTTCTAGTTTGTTTATTAATTAAACCAGGTAATGACATTGCAATACCATCAACTTGATCTTTGTATTGGTCATATAAGTCTTTAATAGCAGTTTTGAAACTTTCTAAACTATCTTTTGGAGTAGGAACTTTTCCTTTTTCGAGCATCTTTAATTCATCATTCATCAAGGCATATTTAATAGCACTTCCACCGACATCTAAAACTAAGTATTTCATATGATCCTCCTATCTTTTTAAAATCATGATTTATTCTTATTGTTATTTTATTAAATTATCAAACGATAGTAAAGAATTTATTAAATATGTTACTTCAATAACTATTCGTTATTAAAGAATCTAAAAATAATATATTCCTATATTTTAAGTTACACTTTTTTGTATTTGGTGTTATAATAACTTCGGTAAAAAAAGGAAGCGATATAAAAATGGATAAAAAAGATAAGTTTGAAGTAAAGACTCATTTTTTGATGGCTATTTGTGGTGGCTTTTTAGGTGGCTATGCGATTTTTAGTCGAATGGCTGTTTTTGGTTCGGCTCAAACAGCAAATTTGATTGAATTGGTACATAGTATTTTAGGAAACGATATTTTAGAAATGTGCTTACGATTAGGGGCTTTGTTGATTTATGTAGGAGCAATTATTATTGCGGTGTATTTAGAAAAACGGTCAAAAATAAATCTTAAATATTTATGCATTGCTTTAGAACTGCTAGCAGTTTTGATTGTTGGTATGATACCAGCGACAGTTGACCCGTTACTTTCTTTATATCCCATCTTTTTTGTAACAGCATTTCAGTGGTGTGTATTTAAAGGAGCGTTAGGTTATTTTAGTTCAACTATTTTTTCAACAAATAATGTTAAACAAACGGTAGTTTCTTTGATGGAATATTTATTATTAGATGATTTGGAGGAAAAACAAGAAAAATTAAAAAAAGCACAATTCTTTGGTGGCACATTATTAAGTTTCCATATTGGTGTTGCACTTTCTTGCTTTGCATGTAGAATATACTCTATTCATGGTATTTGGTTAGCTATTATTATTTTATTAGTAAATTTAAGTTATATTGTTTATGCATATAATTCAAAAGAAGAATATATATTAAAAGAATATAATGTTTAGATAAAATATTGTGATTAATTTAAAATAAAATAATCACAATATTTTTTTTAATAAAAAAATCAGTAATAATTATCGGTTAAGATTAGTAAATTTTACTATATTTTATATGATAAAAAATTAATAATTAACAAAAAAATATTTATTAAAATTAAAAAAACATTCATTAAAAGGTGTTTTTTTTAATAAAAAGAAAAATATTGATTGTAAACGGTTGCAATTTTTTACTAAAAAGAATATAATCTCTTTAGTAAAAAGTTTAGTAAATAATTCCAGATATTTACTTTACGAGAAAGGAGAAAAAAATGAAGAAAACAAAAAAGGTTCTTATCGCCAGTGCACTAGTTCTAAGTACGTTTGCGGCAGCAAAACAAACCTGGCAAGTTAATGCGGCACCGACTGATTTAGTTGTTAATGGTAATTTTGAAGAACTACAAACAAGCAGTATTTTAACGTACTCAGGTACTCCATCTGATATGGAATACAGCAACTGGTATTCTGAAGGAGGTGGAGTTGTAAGCTACGTTGGAAATAACGAAAGTGAACGTTCAGGAATGCTTCCAGCTAATAAACAAAACGTTTGGCTGGCACAAGTAGTTAAAGTTAAAAAGAATACAGATTACGTATTTTCAGCTTATGTAAGAACATCTTTAGCTGGAGGAAGTGGTATCTTACAAGTATTAGATGCTAATACTAATAAGATTGAAGGAATTGACGAAGTATGGACGGGCGGAACTGAATGGAAACATGGGACAGTTTCATTTAATTCAGGTAATCATGAAGAAATTGTAATTAGGGTTCTTAAATGGACTGATGAAAAAGATACAGTTAGTGATATTTATAAATCTGAAGTTTATGTAGATGATGCTAAGTTATTTACTAAAGCTGATTATGAAGAATATCAAGCAAAACAAGAAACGAAAACAAAATTGACAAACTATATTAAAAATAGTGATTTGATCAATGTTCAATCATCTGATATTTTGAAAAATAATGGTGATACATATAGTTAT
Source organism: Erysipelatoclostridium sp. An15 (assembly GCF_002160675.1). Lineage (NCBI taxonomy): Bacteria > Bacillati > Bacillota > Erysipelotrichia > Erysipelotrichales > Coprobacillaceae > Thomasclavelia > Erysipelatoclostridium sp. An15. The sequence continues at coordinate 28,141 of NZ_NFLA01000010.1, read as the reverse complement.
GAATCAGGGAAATTCTATTATAACGGAGATGTACCAGCAGTAATAGGTGAAGGGTATGGTGAAAATGCCTATGGTTTGGTACTTCCGGAAAATGTAGAATATAATTCTTTGAAAGCTCTAATCAGTGGATTAAAGCAAAATACTGATTATGTATTTAAAGTCTATTTGAAACATGGTTCAGACAATACCGGAACTGTTACAAGTATTAATGCATTAGATGGTACTAGCTTATTTAAAGCTGATGACAATATTGGGTATTCTGGAGGGGTAACTTGGAAAGAATACACATATCCATTTAATTCAGGATCATTTGAAAAAGCTTATGTTGATATTTATAAATATTATGGAAATAGTACTGCTAGTATAAGTGATATGCGTGTTTATGAAAAAGCAGAATATGATAAATATTTAGAAGAAATCAAAGAAGAAGAACAAGAAGCACAAGATAAACTTTATACTGAAGTATGGCGTGATGAATTCGATACATTAGATATGAACAGCTGGTCTTATCAGTTAGGACATAAACGTGGAATTGAACCACAAGAGTATGTTGACAGTTCTGAAAATGTATTTGTTGAAGATGGTAAATTAATTTTACGGGCAACAAAAAAACATGAATATACTATTCATTATAATGCTGATGGTAGCGATATCGTAAAAAAATACGATTCTGGAAGTATTGCTACTTTTGGTAAAAGAGAATTTTTATATGGGAAAATTGAAATGAGAGCAAAATTACCTAAAGGAGCTGGAGCGTTCCCTGCATTTTGGACGTTAGGTAATGACTTTACATTAGATGGTTTAGTTGCTAGTGATCAAGGTGTTGGATGGCCAATGTGTGGTGAAATTGACATCATGGAATTAATTGGTGAAAACCCTGATATGCCAGGTACTAGTGACAGAACAGTTCATGGTACGATTCATAATGGTTTAACTGAAGATGGTGATAAAGCACAAACAAATACATATACATTGCCAAATGACGAAACATTTAATAATGATTTCCATACGTTTAGTATTGTATGGAATCCAGATACAATTCAATGGTATGTAGATGACAATTTATATTCTACAGTTTATATTACTGATTTGGATTACTTCCAAAAACCACATTATCTATTACTTAACTTAGCAGCTGGTGGGGCATGGCCAGGATTCCCTAATGATCAAACGCAATTCCCAATGGATTTTGAAATTGATTACATCAGCTATAGTCAAACTAAAGAACAAAAAGCTGCTGCTGATAAATACTATGCAACTTGTCCAACTATCAGCGGTGTTAAAGATATTACTATTAGCAGTGAAGATGAATTACAAAGCTTATTAAGTAATGTATCAGCTAAAGACTACAATGGTAATGATTTAGAAGTATATTGTTCTGTAAATAATGGAACAAAATTAATGTGGAATGGAAAAACTAGAACAAGTGAAATAGATTTTTCTAAAGAAGGAACATATGAAATTGTTTATTCAACAGTAGGAGAATCTAATATTTATACAAGAGAAATTGCAACTCTGCATGTTAAATAAGGAAAGAGAAGGTTCAAAATATGAAGAAAAGAAAAGTAATGAAAGGAGTCTTGGCAGCAGCGCTAGCGACAACACTGGTAAGTCAATTTGCTTATACAGCAGTTAACGCAAATATGTTAGATGACTCTGATTTAGAAAATAAAAATGTAGTAGAACCTGAAGCATGGGGTGCAGTACCAAATGAAGCACAACTTCAATATCATGAAGAAGAATTAGCAGCGTTTGTGCACTTTGGAATGAATACTTTTACAGATAAAGAATGGGGTGATGGTCAAGAAGATCCATTATCATTCAACCCTACAGGTGATATTGCTACATATGCTGATTCATATGTTGAAGCATTAAAAAATGCTGGTTTTAAAAGATTGATTGTAACTGCAAAGCATCACGATGGATTCTGTATCTGGCCAAGTGCATATACTGAACATGATATTGAAAATTCTCCATATAAAGATGGTAAAGGTGATGTATTAGCAGAAATTTCTGCAGCATGTACAAAACATAATATGGATATGGGATTATATTTATCACCATGGGATGTTAATGCTGAAAGTTATGGATATTATGATGAAAATGGTAATTCTTTATTAGATGAAAGTGGTAATCCAATCAATGGCATGACAATGGATGAAGTTAAAGAGAAAGATGCTTTAGATTATAATGATTACTATGTTAACCAAATTACAGAAATCGTAACTAATCCAATTTATGGAAATAATGGTCGATTTGTAGAATGGTGGATGGACGGTGCCAAAGGTGAAGGTGGCGACGCTCAAGAATACGATATGGATCGTATCTTATCTACAATCAAAGAAAATGAACCTGGTGTTTTAATCTTTGGTGGTGGAACTGATGGTGGTATTCACTGGATTGGAAATGAAAAGGGTCAAGCAAGTGAAGAAACTTGGGCTAAAGTAGATTCTGAAAAAGGTGATGGATATAGTGAAGCTGATGGATTTACTTATGGTATTCCTGATGGTGATCATTGGTCTGTACCTGAAAGTGATGTTAGTATTACTGCCGGGTGGTTCTATCATGATGGTGATAATCCAAAATCAATGAGCCAGCTTTCAAAAATTTATTTTGATACAATCGGTAATGGATCACCATTATTATTAAACTTCCCTCCAAATAAAACTGGAGATTTAGATGGAACTATTTATTCTAGATTAAATGAATTTAAAAATGCAATTGCTGAAACATTTGATACTAATTTAGTAACTGGTGCAAGTGCTAGTGCTAGCAGTGTTTATGAAAATGCATTGCAATATTCACCAACTAAAGTTATTGATGGTGATGATGAAACTTACTGGACAACAGAAAAAGGTACTAATACAGGTGTAATTGAAATTCAATTTGATGAAGCAAAACAATTTGATGTGGTTTCAATTGAAGAATATATTACTAAAGGTCAAAGAATTAGTGAATTTAACGTTGAATACCAAAGAGAAAACGGTGAATGGGCTGTCTTTGGCGATGGAAAAACAATTGGTGCTAAAAAATTATTAAGAAGCGATCCTGTAACAGCAACGGCAATCAGAATTAACATTACTGGTTCGCAAGCAGAACCAATGATTAGTGAAGTCGGTGTTTATGAGGCGGCAGATGATTTTAAAGCAACTCAACCATTACCAGCAGCTTATACTAAATTTGTTCCTGGTGATGAAGGATTATCTTTAAATAAAGGATCATGGGATGATGATGGTAAAGGTAATACTGGATGGCATGAACAAGCAGATGGAAGTTATACAACAACTGATGGATGGGCAAATATTAAATATACTTTTGAAGGAACATACTTTGCGCTGGTAGGAACAAAAGGTCCTAACTATGGAGCATTTGATATTTATATTGATGGAAAGTATATAAGTTCAGCAAGTTGTTCAGCTGCTAGTGAAACACCTAATCAAATTTTATATGAATCACCAACTTTATCAAATGGTGAACATTCAATTCAGTTAACAACAGGAACTAATCGTGGAAAAGTTAACTTTGCTTATGGATATTACTTAGGTGTAAATGAAAACGGTTTATTTGAAATTGAAGCAGATTCTTATCAGGTAAATGAAGGAGATGCTGTTAAAGTTAAAATCAAACGTAATGGTGGTTCTACAGGTGAAGTAACTGTTAATGTAACTACACCTCCAGGAACTGCGGTTCAAGGACAATATTACGAAAATATTACTAATGAAACCATTACTTTTAAAGATGGTGAAAAAACTAAATATATTACTGTTCAGACAATCGATAATTTATCAGTTACTGGAAATAAAGACTTCTATGTAGAAATCTTTACGCCAACTGGTGGTGCTGAATTAGGTATGAAGAGTACAGCTCGTGTAGTAATTATTGAAGATGATGTTCGTATTGCAGATGCAGTTGAACAGACTTCAAATATCAGTGAGTCATGGTATAAAGCTGAAAATTGGGCTGAATTTGATGCGGCTTACTTGAATGCAAAAGCAGCAGTGGATAATCCTGATTTAAGTGATGATGATAAGATGAGACTTTCTAATGCATTATTAGAAGCATATGGAAATTTACAAACAATTTCTCAATATACTGTAAGAAATGCAATGATCATGCCTGATGAATTTGATGAAGAAAAATTATTAGAAGCTGAATTAGGGGTACTTGATTCATCACATGACAATATTGTTAAAGATGAATATTTAAAAATGGTTAATGGAAATGATTACAGTAATGGAAGAATGATTGACAAAATCAAAGAAGGTAACACAATTACTGTCCCATTAAATACTACTCATGCAGGTACTTATAGTTTCGACTTTGATTATAAAGCAACTGCTGATATGACATTATCAATTAGTGGTGAAGGTATTCAAAGTCAAACAGTTGAGTTAAAAGCGGCTGATGCACAAATGAGCACTAAATCTATTGATGTTATCGTAGATAATCCGGGAATTACTAATTTAGTGATTACGGCAACTGGTGAAGGTATGGTAGCTCTAGATGGTGCTAAAGTTACATTGAAAAACGTTGATGAAGGTGATGTAACAGCTATTGAAATTGTTTCAAAACCATCAAAAACTGTCTATACTGTTGGTGATGAACTTGACTTAACAGGTATGCAAGTTGTTGCAAAATTAAAAGACGGTACTACAATGGATGTAACTAATCGAGTAACAGTAACTGGATTTGATTCTTCTAGTGAAGGTACTAAAACAGTTACCGTACATTACGGAACTGAATTCTCTGCTACATTTGAAATTATTGTTAAAGGTAAAGTTGATAATGTAACAGATGGAGATGATAATAATTCAACTCAAGATCCAAGTGTATCAGAAAAACCAGGTGCTAATAATGGTCAAAATGCTAATGCTACAGATACTGGAGATCAACAAACAATGGCAATATTTGCTTTAGGAATTATTATTTCAGGAGCTGTTTACATTGTTGTTAAAAGAAAAAAAGAATATGATCATAATTAATACACAAGATTAATATACAAAAAGAATGGCCTTATTGGTCATTCTTTTTTTGAAATTTAACTATTTTATAAATGTGTTATAATAAAGATAAAGTATTATCATAGAAAGGGGATCCTTATGAAACAAGAAACTTTAGATTTTGTAGTAGAAAAAACTAATGAATTAATTAATAGTGCAACATGTTGTGGTGAATTAAAAGAAGTTGCCAATACCTGGTTAAAAGCGCTTGGAACTGCTCAAGAAAAAAAGCAGACTGAAATTTATCTTGCTAAATTACAAGAAGACATTATGCCTATTGATGGATTGATTACTTTTGCTGAAAGTGAAGCTGGAAAACAAGTGTTTGGGGAAGAAAAGGCTAAAGAGGTTGCAGTACATGGAAAGGAAATTAAAGCAGCCGGTGCCAAGTATTGTGATTGTCCAGCTTGTAAAGCGTGTGAATTGATTTTAGAAAGTAAAGAAGAAATGTTAATGGATTAGAAGTTTTAAACTTCTAATTCTTTATTTTTTGATTTTCTTGTATAATTAGTAAAACAATTATATTATTGAGGGTAGAATAATGGATAAATATTTACTTTTAGAACAATTGTTTGAACAACATGAAGATATTGAAAATGCTAGAAAAATGGCTAAATACATGCGAAATTTATTTAAATTTTATGGCATAGCTACACCTAAAAGAAAAGGAATTTATAGAGATATTTTAAAACAAGAAAAAGCAAATAAAAAAATTGATTGGCAGTTTTTAGATTACTGTTATCAAGATGAACATCGTGAATTTCAATATTTTGTTTGTGATTATTTATCAACGATGAAAAAATTTTTAAAATATGAAGATATGAATAAAATGAAAGAATATATTCAAAGTAAAGAATGGTGGGATACAATTGATTGTTTTGATCGAATTATCGGTGATATTGGATTGAAAGATACAAGAGTTGCTATATTGATGCTAAAATGGTCACAAGATGATGATTTTTGGCTTAGGAGAATTGCAATTGACCATCAATTATTAAGAAAAGATCAAACTGATCAGCATTTACTAGAAAAGATAATTGTAAATAATCTAAATAGTGATGAGTTTTTTATTAATAAGGCAATTGGCTGGAGTTTAAGAGATTATTCAAAAACTGATCCAGAATGGGTACGAAATTTTATTGAAAAATATCGAGATAAAATGAGCTCTTTAAGTATTAAAGAAGCTAGTAAATATCTCTAAATTAATAAAATAATAACTAAGGGGGTGTTGTTATGCTTATAAAAGAAAATTTAAGAGAATTAAAAACATTATCTGTTTCTGAACAAAACGTAGCTAATAATATTTTATCATTAGGTGTTGAGATTAAAGATATGTCAATACGTGAATTAGCTAAAATAGCTTATAGCTCAACATCGGCAGTAACGAGATTGTGTAATAAATTAGGGTTTAAGGGATATAAAGATTTTAAAGAAGCTTTTTTAGATGAAGAAAAATATTTAAAAGGTTATTTTAGTAAAGTTGACGCTAATGTTCCGTTTAATAAAGATGATAATCTGGCTCGTGTTTGTAATTCCGTTGTCCATTTATATGAAGAAACTAGTAATGATACATTATCTTTAATCGATTATCAAATGCTGATCCATGCAATAACGTTATTAGTTAAAGCGAAAAATATTCATGTTATTTGTATTGGGGTTGGACTAGAATTTGCTAAGGTATTTGCTGATCGAATGATGCGTATTGGTAAAAAGGTAATTATAAGTGATAATCCTAATTTTCAATATTATTATGCATACCATGCTTGTAAAGATGATTGTTTTATCATTGTTTCTTATACCGGAACGACTCAGCGAACTAAACTTTATTTTGAAAAAATCGTTTCTAGCCCAGCTTCATCAATTTTGATTACTTCGGTAGGTGAAAATTCGTTAAGTAAAAGAGCTGATGTTACATTACGGATGACAACAAGAGAAAAATTATATAGCAATATTGGTAGTTTTTCTTCTAGTGTTTCGATAATGTTGATTTTTGATTTATTGTATAGTGCGGTTTTTCATAAGGATTATGAACAGAATTTTAATTTAAAGAAACAGATTTCCAAAGATTATGAGCCATATCGAGTTAGCAGTAATGAAGTGATGAATGAAGAATAAATTGCATAGTTGAAGACATTGTTTTCAAATTGGCATTTAAAAATTTGCCATTTTGAAGACGATGTTTTTTTGTTGTCTTGAAATCTTGTTAAAAAAAGGAAATTGGTATTTATTATAAATAGAAATTGACAGGATGAAGGAGGATAATTATGGAATTTGTTTATTATATTTTTCTACCAGCTTTAGCTGGTGGCATCATTCAAGGGGTTACTGGTTTTGGTGCCGGAGTAGTAATGATGATGTTTTTACCATTACAATATAGTGTTGTACAAAGTGCTGGTATATCTAGTGCTATTTGCATGATTTTATGTGCAGCGATGGTTTATCGTTATCGTAAAACAATTAATTTTAAAAAGATTATTGCACCAGCTATTTTATATTTAGCGATCAGCAGTATTTCTATTTTATTTGCTAAAATGATCAATCAAGAAGTAATGAAAATTATTCTAGGGATCTTTTTGATTATATTATCATTGTATTTCTTATTTTTTAATAAAAAAGATATCGAACCAAAAGGAATTGTTTCTATATTATGTATTGTTATTTCTGGTATTTGTGATGGTTTGTTTGGGATTGGTGGACCATTAATGGTTATTTATTTTTTAGCTAAAACAAGCAGTAAAGAAGAATATTTAGGAACTATCCAATGTTTCTTCCTTATTAATGTGCTTTATTCAACAATTTTTAGAATCTTTAATTCAATCATTACTATTGATTTAATGTCAGGAATTGGTTTAGGAATGTTTGGTATTTTAGTAGGATTATTTGTTGCTAATAAAATTGTCGATCGTCTTGATGGTGGATTAGTAAAAAAATTAACATATGTAATAATTGGTCTATGTGGTTTATCAAATGTTATTACGACATTATTATAGGAGGAATAAAAAATGGAAAATGTTATGGATTTATTTAGATTGAATCAAAAGGTAATTGTTGCTACTGGAGCTAGTGGCTATTTATGTTCGCATTTTGTTGAAGCAATAGGACAAGCTGGTGGTAATGTAGCGATGATTGATATCCCGGCTAATGAAGAAAAATTAAAAGAATTACAAGCACGCCTACAAAAAGAATACAGTGTTACTGTTAAATATTATTTAGCTGATAATTCAAAAGAAGAAGATATAAAAAGAGTTAGTGAACAGGTATTTAATGATTTTAAACGAATTGATGGTTTAATTAATGCCGCCGGTGTAAATCAACATAGCAGTATTAAAGATTATACTGGAAAAGATTATGAACGATTAATGAATATTAATGTTGTGGGGACATTCTTGTGTTGTAAATATTTTGGTAAGTATATGGTTGATCAAAAACAAGGATCGATTGTTAATATTGCTTCGTTTACAGGGACAATTGTTAATAAACCGCCTTTTAATATGTCAGGTTATTGTACTTCTAAAGCTGGGGTATTACACTTAACTAGAAGTGTGGCGAGTGAATATGGTGAATATAATGTACGTGTTAATAGTGTATCACCTGGTTTTTTAGAAAAAGGGATGAGTAATGTAAAAAATTTCATTAAATTAAATGACCCTAGAGTGTTTGAAAATTCAATGAATAATACACCAATGCATCGTGTTGGTAAACCTTCTGAGTTAATTGGGGCAGTTATTTATTTGTTATCAGATGCTTCGACTTATACAACGGGAATCGATATTGTTATTGATGGTGGTTATCACGTTTGGTAGTAAAATAACTTTGATAAATCTAGTATTAAAGCCAGTAGTTAACTGCTGGCTTTTAAAATAATTCTTGATCAACACAATATGAATAAAGCAAATCAACAAACATTGAATAACTGCCGGTTCCTTCACTAACTGAATTTATTTTTAAATAAGTGTCATTAATGCTATCAGTTATTGAAGCAAAAATATTATTATATTGTTGCCAAAACTTATTATTTTTTTGTAACTCGCTAATGATATTATCTGGTAAACGATCATAGTATTCACTAACATCAATATTATTTGAATTTAAAGCATTGGTAACGTATACAAATGCAGTTAAATATCCGCTATAATTAAAATATGCATTATTAGAATTTATACAAGCTAGATATGCTAAAAAGTTTGCTTCATCTTCAGCCATATAACCAGCTAAATGACTAAATTCATGACAGATTGAAAATGGTTTGTTATAAGTAGGCATATCTTTATTGTAGTTGGCTTCAATTGTAAACGGTGAAAAAATTCCAGAAAGATTATCCATGGTCATTAATTTTGAAAAAAACATTGGTTTAGGATTTGGATAATAACCAGGAATTATCTTATTCATTGCTATTTTAGCTTCGCTATGAATTTTCTCAATCGAAATTTCATCAGCTTTTAGATTGATTAATTTATCAGTAATATAATTACATAATTTCTTTAAATCATCATTATTATATTCTAAACGTGTAAATGACATTTCTTTTTCTAATGACATGCGATGATAATTTATTCCAGTAGTCAATGTAAAGATAAGGATAATAACTAAAAGATAACGTACAATCAATGTAATAGAACGATATTTAATAGTAATAGCTAGTAAGCCAATAACTAAAATGATAACTAACCATTCAAATATTGAAAAGGGCATAATACTACTAATTCGCCCAATAGTATTAACAAATATTTTTGAAACATTTGTTGCATACCATGAGGCAAAGTCAGTTGAATTACTAGCAATAATATTAAGTAATAAGATAATGATAATTAAAATAAGATTTTTTTTCATAGCGCTCACCTATTAATTAAATGTATTAGAAATTATAATTGTTGTCAAATATAACTATAATAGATAGATTATTAAAATATATTTTTAAATTATGAAAATTCTAGTATTTTTATTATCGTTGTGATAAAATCACTTCGTTAATTGGAACGGAGGTATATTATGTATAAAATTTTGTTATGCTGTAAATCTGGTTTAACTACTAATATGCTTGTAAATGCAATGAAAAAAGAAGCTAAAAAAAGAAATATTAATACATTAATCTGGGCTATGGCAGAAAGTGCAATTTCTCATTCATGGACTGACGCTGATTGTGTTTTAGTAGCACCTCAAAATGCTGGTGAAATAGAAGATATAAAAGGTATTGTAAACAATACTATTCCTGTTGATGTAATTGATAGTGATAATTTTGTAAAAATGAATGGACAAGCAGTTTTAGATCAGGCAATTAATTTAGTAAATAAGTAAGTTATTCTTATGAATAGCTTATTTTTTATTTAAAAAAATTAATATAGATGTTAAAATAAAAAAACGTTGTATATAAGAGGGTTTTGTATGATAGATGTATTAATAAAAGCATTAGGATTTATACTTGTAATTATTATTGGTTTTGTTTTAAAACAATTTAAGATTTTGAAAAAAGAAGATGGCTATATATTAGCGACAATAATTATGAATGTTACCTTGCCATGTGCACTATTTTCTAATGCTAATGGTATTACAATTAATGGGGCAATGTTAATATTGATTGCAATTGGAATTATTGTCAATTTAATAATGGTTGCTGTTGGCTACTTTGCAAGTAATGGTAAACCAGCACCTACTCAAGCAGCATATATGATCAATTGTTCTGGTTATAATATTGGAAATTTTGTTTTACCATTTGTTCAAGCTTTTTTCCCAGGTATGGGAGTTGCTTATTTATGTATGTTTGATGTAGGAAATGCTTTGATGGGTTTAGGAGGAACTTTTGCAATTGCTTCTAGTGTTGTAAATAAACAGGAAAAGTTATCTGTCAGTAATGTGTGTAAGAAGTTATTTTCTTCGATTCCATTTGATGTCTATATAATTATTTTCTTTTTAGCACTATTCAAGATTAGAATTCCTGATGCAGTTTTATCAATAACCGATTTTATTGGCGCTGGTAATGGCTTTTTGGCGATGTTAATGATTGGATTATTACTGGAAATAAAAATTTCTCGAAATGATTTTAAAGATTTGATTCGTGTTTTAGGAATTCGTTTGTTAGGAAATTTTATTTTAATGTTTGCTTGTTTTATGTTTTTACCTTTACCGTTATTAGCTCGTAAAATTTTAACAATTGCCCTGGCTGCTCCAATCAGCACTGTAGCTGCCGTTTTTACTAAGCAATGTCGTTATGAAGGGGAAGTGGCAGCTGTTGCAAATTCGTTATCAATAATAATTGGAATTGTAGTGTTAGTGGTTTTATTGATGGTTTTTGTTTAATGATAATATTGATATCTTTAAGAGGCGTTAGCCTCTTTTTTTGTTGTTTGATAAATTTAGTTTATTGATAATAAATGTTAAAAATAGTTGAATTTATCAAAAAAATATTAATTTTAACAAAAAATTAATTTTTTTAAAAACAATTTGTTTAATTTACGATAAATTTAAGATAAATAAAGGATGATTATGTGATTTATTGATGTTTTTTAACGTAATTACAGTATTTTGGAAGAAATTAATAGATTAGAAAATGTATTACATAAGTGAAAATAAAATTGTGATTTAATTGTTATTAAGTCAAAAAACTGTGATGTATTCGACTTTTTTTGCGTTGTGTAGACTTTTGGGGTGTGTTAAAGTAGCAATTGAAAGGGGGATTTTTAAATGAAAAAAAGGATTTTTTCGCTAATAACTGTCTTTGCAATGATTGTTAGTATTGTATATAGTGCAATAACTATTGAAGCCATGCAAAATAGAGTTTGGGTTACTAATAATCAACAAGAAGACATAACTACAATTGAAAAAGGAACTGGTGAATGGCAAGATATTAAAATCGATGCTACAGTTGGTAAATTTGCACCTCGTGATACTGATCTTCAAATTAATCCAGGAACAATTTTATCAATTCCAGTAAGTGGCAATGAACTAGGCGCTAATATCATTTTGAATTTATCTGGTGGTAGCTGTGAAGTAGTAGTAGATAACCAAACTTATACTAATTCTTCAAATAAAGTTACTATTCCAGTAACAAATACAAGTGATACAATGGTTGATGTTACTTTTAAAATACAAAGTTATATTAGTTCTATTGAATTGTCTTACACACAACCGGAGGCTGAGTATCCAGGAGTTCCTGAAGGTATCGAAGCTAGTGATAAAGAATATTATTTTAACACTCTTGATTCTTTAAAAGATGAAAACGGTAATGTACAAGAAAATGCAAATCTTGAAGGGGTCAAAGGAAGTTATGATGATATTTTAGTTGATGCAAGAAATGGTAAATTTAATATTCAAGTTGACCAAAACCGTGTGGCAATTAATGAAGGGACAACTATCTATGTACCAGTTACTACTGATTCAAAAGGAGTTTCATTAGTTATCGCTGGAACGATTGATGGTTCTACACCAATTGATTTAACTGTTGATGGAAAAGTGGCTAATTCAAACTCTAATATTGCTTTAACAGTTGATGATACTAAATATGTGACAGTGACTTTTAATTCAAAAGCATATGTTAGTATGATAAAGGTGGATTATGGTAGTGATAGCGGTTATGGTGTTCCTGAAGTAACAGCAAAAGATAAAAGCTGGGATTTTACCGGTACTTCAAGTGTTACAAGACCAGATTTACAGTTTGAAAAAGGAGAATTTGATGGAATTCAAATCGATGCTTCAACTAGTAAATTTGCACCTCGTGAAAATGATACACAAATAAATGGTGGAACTATTTTATATTTACCAATAGCTGCTGATAGTGAAATAGCTTTAACGGTTAGTGGTAACAACTACAATAACTTAGATGTTGAGTTTAATGGACAACCAATTTCAATTGGTGCTGAAACTGTTTTTAAAGCAGATGAAACTAGTTATTTACCACTTACCTTTACTGGAACTGGTAGCTGTTATTTAGATGGAATTGTAATTGATTATAGTAGTGATAATGCTTCTGTAAGTCATACAGTTCGTGTTGGTACAAGTTCATTAGCTAATTATTCTAGTATTCAAAGTGCGTTAGATAATGAAGTTTCTAGTGCAGCTACACCATTAATTATTGAATTAGAAAATGGTGTTTATAACGAAAAGATATCTGTAAATCAGCCAAATGTAACTTTAAAATCAATTAGTGGTAATAGTGATGATGTAATTATTCAATCTAATTATTATTCATCAAATACTTTTGATGATGAAGGGAATTTCGTTCCTCAAGATGAAAAAGATGTTGGAACTGATCAAAGTGGTACAATTATCGTTGGTCCAAAAGGAACAAATTTTTCAATGTATAATATAACTGTTGAAAATACTTATAATACTAAAGATAATACTGGTAAAGATCAACAAACACCAGCAGTTGCTTTATGTATTAATGCTGATAAAGTACTTGTTAATAAGTGTAAAATTATTGGTCGTCAAGATACTCTTTATGTAAAAGGACCTAATAATCGTATATATTTTAAAGATACTTATATTGAAGGAACTGTAGATTTTATCTTTGGTAATGCTGATGCTTATTTTGAACAATGTAATTTACATATGGCTTATTTCAATGGTAAAGATAACGGTTATTATACAGCACCAAATACTAATGAAGACAATCAAGGTTTAGTGTTTAATCAATGTCGTTTAACTGCTGATTCACGAGTTGAAGACGTAAGTTTAGGTCGACCATGGCAAAATGAATGTTATACTGAATCTATTCGTGTTGATGGTTCAACATTAGTTACTTATTTTGATCCTGATATACCTAATCCAAATTATAAAAATATTGGTTCAGCAACTACTTTTATTGATTGTTATATGACCGATCAAATTCAAAATGAACGTTGGAACGTATGGACACGTAAACATGTTAATGGCAGCACTGTTAATGTAACATATGAAGATACAGTTGAATTTATAGAATATAACAGTATGGATTTAGATGGTAATTTATTATCACCTGATGATTATGATATTGTTTTAGGTAAAATGGAACATGTTGATAGTAAAACAACATTAGAAGAGATTTTAAATAAAATGAGAATTGGTAATGGTTTAGGACAATGGCTACCAGAAATTATTCCTGATGATAATCCTGGTATTGTAACTCCACCAGAACAAACTACAGATGATGAAAATCAAGCTGGAAACAATCAATCTTCTTCTTCTACTTCAACAAGTCAATCTGTAAAAACAGGTGATACAGCTCAAATTACTATTCTTGTAGCTGGAACAATTATTGCTTTATGTGGTATCTTCGTTACTAGTAAACGTAGAAGTAAAATCTAAAAATATATTTTTATAGGAATAGGATAAAAACTATTCCTTTTTTATCTAATACAAAAAGACCTTGTTACTAAATAATAACTTTTGTATAATAAATACATTGTATATTAAGATAGTTATTTTTTAAAAACTATTAATCTAGATATTTTAGTTAAAATAATATACAATGTTGTTGGTGATAATATGTCAAAGGAAATACCATTACAACAGTTAAAAATAAAAGAAAATAGAATTCTTTTACTAAATAATATGGATATATATTCAGTGCGGGATCTTGTTTTACATTTTCCCTATCGTTATGAAATAATTGAAGCAACACCTTTAATAGATAATGAAAAAGTTATTATTGAAGGTGTTTTAGTTGATGAACCTAAATTATTTTATAAAGGTCGTCTATCAAGATTAACATTTTCTATTTTATATCAAGGTGAAACATATCGGGTGACAATTTTTAATCGTCATTTTTTAAAGAAAAATATGCATAATGGAATGACTTTAACAGTCATTGGTAAATATAGTCAAAAAAATCATAGTATCACTGCAAGTGACGTTAAGTTAAAACCTTTAAATGAATTATCTGGAGTAACACCGGTTTATTCATTAAAAGAAGGAATAAACCAAAAGTCATTTCAAGGATATGTAAAAAAAGCGTTGGCATTTTATCATAATCATATTCAAGATCAAGTACCGATTAGTTTGATGGTAAAACATCATTTGATCCATAAAGAATTAGCGTTAAATTTAATCCATTTTCCTAGTAATAAAAAAGATATTATCGAAGCGTTAAGATATTTAAAATATGAAGAATTTTTACGTTTTCAACTTACAATGCAATATATAAAATTATCTCGAAAAGAGAATATTGGGATAAAAAAAGAATTTGATCATCAGCTGTTAAATGATTTTATAAAAAAATTACCTTTTAAATTAACCGAAGATCAGGTAAAAACAACTAAAGAAATATTAACTGATTTACAAAAAGAAACAGTAATGTATCGCTTTGTCCAAGGGGATGTTGGAAGTGGTAAAACAGTCGTTGGGGCCATTGGTTTATATGCTAATTATTTAAGCGGTTATCAAGGAGCATTGATGGCACCAACAGAAATCTTAGCTAATCAGCATTATCAATCGTTAATAAAACTATTTGTAGATACAAATGTAGAAATAGCTTTATTAACTGGACATTTATCAAATGCTAAAAAACAAGATATTTATGATAGATTGCAAAGTGGTAAAATTGATATTGTAGTAGGAACCCATGCTTTGTTTCAAGAAAAAGTAAATTACAACAAGCTAGGATTAGTTATTACTGATGAACAACATCGCTTTGGAGTAAAACAACGTAAAGCGTTAAAGGAAAAAGGAAAACAGGTTGATTTTATGGTTATGTCAGCTACTCCAATTCCTAGAACGTTAGCTATTAGTTTATATGGAGATATGGATGTTTCAACAATTAAAACGATGCCAGCGGGTCGTAAACCAGTAATTACAAAAGTAATAAAATCTTCTAGTATGCGACCAATCTTAAAAGATTTGAAAAACTATTTAGCAAGTGGTGGTCAATGTTATGTAGTGTGTCCGCTTGTTAGTGAAAGTGAAGCATTAAATAGTCGTGATGCAACGAGTATTTATCAAGCGATGAAAAGTTATTTTCAAGGACATTATGAAGTTGGATTATTGCATGGTCAAATGGATGATGAGACTAAAGATGAAATAATGGCTCGTTTTAAAGAAAATCAAATTCAAATTTTAGTTTCCACAACAGTTATTGAAGTTGGAGTTGATGTTAGTAATGCTAACTGGATGGTTATTTATAATGCAGAACGGTTTGGATTGAGTCAAATTCATCAGCTTCGTGGTAGAATTGGTCGTGGCAGTCAACAAGGGTATTGTTTCCTTTTAACTAATTCGTCACTTAGTGATGCATTAAAACGGTTAGAGTTTTTAGAGTCGTGTAATGATGGCTTTGAGGTTTCATATTATGATTTAAAAATGCGCGGTCCTGGAGATGTTTTAGGTGATCAGCAAAGTGGCTTACCAGTTTTTTTGGTTGCTGATATTTTTGAGGATGCTAATATTTTAGAAATATCGCGTAATGATGCAATTGAATTGCTACATAGTAAATCAAATGATCCAGCTTATTTAAGATTAATAAAAGAAATTGAAGAACAATTAACAGTTAATAATAAATATATTGATTAATTTATGTTATAATTAAATTTAATACGAGGTGAAAAAAATGAAATTAGGTATAGATGCAATGAGTGGGGATTTGGGTAGCGAAATTGTTGTAGAAGCATGCTTATCGTTTTTAGAAAAAAATAAAACTGATGAATTGTATGTAGTTGGAAAAATTGAAGAGTTACAGGCGTTAAATAATCATCCCCAAGTAGTTTTAATTGATGCTAGAGAAATACTTGAAATGACTGAAAACATTTTAGCGATTCGTAGAAAAAAAGAATCTAGTATGGTAAAAACAATGATGTTAGCTCGTAAAAACGAAGTGGATGCAGTTTTATCTTGTGGTAATACTGGTGCTTATTATGCTTGTGCAATGTTATTTTTAAAACGAATTGAAGGAATTGAAAAGTCTTGTTTAATGGCAATGTTGCCTACTTATAAAGGTGATAATGTTGCTATGCTTGACGTTGGGGCAAATTCTGAAAATACTGCTAGTCAATTAGTTTCTTTTGCAGTAATGGGTAGTGTTTATGCTCGTAATGTTCGTAAAATTGAAAATCCTAAAGTTGCTTTATTGAATATTGGTAGTGAGCATCATAAAGGTGATGAAGTTCATCAAGAAACATATAAATTATTAGAAAATATGAAAGAAATTAATTTTGTCGGTAATATTGAAGGTAAAGAGATTTTAGACGGTGATGTTGATGTAATTGTAACTGATGGTTTTACTGGAAATGTTGCTTTAAAAACAACTGAAGGTGTTGCTAAGGTTCTAGTAAAAAGCTTAAAAGAAAGTTTAATGTCTTCAACAAGAACTAAAGTAGGGGCATTGATGGCAAAGCCAGGATTAAAACAATTAATGAAAAAATTTGATACAAAAGCAGCAGGGGGTGCTTTAATGATGGGATTTGAAAAACCAGTAATTAAGGCTCATGGTTCTAGTGATGCGATTGCTTTTGAAAATGCTATAAATTTAGCGTTTGAAATGGTATCAAGTAATGTTGTTGAAAAAATGAAAGAAGGATTGAAATAAGGTGAAATTAAAAGAATTTTTAGATAAAATGGAAGTGCCCTATCAACATTTAGATATTTTTAAAGAAGCTTTTACTCATCCCTCATATGCCAATGAAAACAAAATGAAAAAACATGATTATGAACGATTAGAGTTTTTAGGAGATGCAGTTTTACAATATCATGTTTCTCGATATATATTTGACTTATATCCAGATTTACCAGAGGGAAGATTGACTAAATTAAGAGCTAAATTAGTACGTGAAGAATCATTGGCACGATTTGCAAGAGAATTGGATTTAGGACCATTGATTTATCTTGGTGCTGGTGAGGTAAATAATGGTGGTCGTGATCGTGATAGTGTATTAGCTGATATTTTTGAAGCTTTTATTGGTGCTGTTTGTCATGATTGTGGACCTGATCATGTTGAAAAAATATTAGAAAAAACAATTTATAAGCATGTTGAAGATGTTAATTATGATGATATTACTGATTTTAAAACTAAACTTCAGGAATTGATTCAAGCCGATCAACGTAAAACAGTAACATATGACCTGCTTTCATCTAGTGGCCCTTCAAATAATCCGGTTTTTGAAATGGCAGTAAAAATGGATGATATGATTTTAGGGGTTGGTACTGGTTCATCTAAAAAAAGAGCTGAACAAAAGGCTGCTAAAGATGCTTTAAATAAATTAGCTCGATAACAGACTTCGGTCTGTTTTTTTTGTACTAAAAATATTTTGCTTATAGATTTTTTGCCTATATCTTTTATTTATCGATGAATAAGGTAAAGTAGGAGGGATGAACATGTACGAAGATTACATGGATAATTTATTCGATCGTCAGGCGGCTCCAATTGTGGCCCCTAAAGTTGGTGATATATTTTTATATACAGTATCTCGAGGTGATAATGTCTATGCAATTGCTAGAAGATTCAATACACGAGTAAATTATATTAAAAATATGAATGATTTAGAGGATAACCTATTAATATTTCCAGGCCAACAGTTGTTGATACCGGTGCTATTTCAAAATGTGCCACCAGTAAAACCAAAACCACAACCTAAGCCACAGCCACGTCAATCGTATGAACTATATTTCTAAAATAACTGGATTTTTAAATAGAAAGAGTTTATGATATTGTTAAATATGTATACGAGGAGTAGTAGATATGAATTTTCATGCAGGTAGTAAACGTAATTTGACATTAGTAATGGATCTATATGAATTAACGATGTCATATAATTATTTTAAACAAGGTAATAAAGATGAATATGTATACTTTGATATGTTTTATCGTAAAAATCCCGATAATGGTGGTTTTTCTATTTTTGCTGGATTACAGCAGTTGATTGAATGTATTAAGGATTTGCATTTTAGTGAGGGAGATATTGAATATCTCCGCTCACTAAATAAATTTGATGAAGATTTTTTTGATTATTTAAGAGATTTTAAATTTACTGGTTCAATCTATGCGGTAAAAGAAGGAACGCCAGTTTTTCCTAATGAACCGTTAATTACTGTTAGAGCAAAATTTATTGAAGCTCAGCTGATAGAAACTTTATTATTAGTAACAGTTAATCATCAATCGTTAATTGCTACTAAAGCTCATCGAATTGTCCAAGAAGCTAAAGGACGAGCAGTAATGGAATTTGGGGCACGTCGCGCTCAAGGATATGATAGTGCAACTTATGGTGCTCGAGCTGCTTATATTGGTGGTGTTACCGGAACTGCAACCGTTTCAGCAGGGATGATGTTTGGTATTCCAGTTGTTGGAACAATGGCTCATTCTTTTGTGCAATCTTTTGATAGTGAATTTGAAGCTTTTAAAGCATATGCTTTAACTTATCCTGATGATTGTGTACTATTAGTAGATACTTATGATACTTTAAAAAGTGGTGTCCCTAATGCAATTAAAGTTGCTTTAGAAGTATTAAAACCAATGGGTAAAAAATTAAAAGGAATTCGTCTTGATAGTGGCGATATTGCTTATTTATCTAAACGAGCTAGAGTGATGTTAGATGTTGCTGGTTTACACGATACTACAATTACAGCGTCTAATTCTTTAGATGAATATTTGATTCGTTCTTTATTGGACCAAGGTGCTCAAATTGATTCATTTGGGGTTGGTGAAAATTTAATTGTATCGCACAGTTCACCGGTATTTGGTGGTGTGTATAAATTAGTAGCAATTGAAAAAAATGGTGAAATTATTCCTAAAATTAAAATATCTGAAAATACTGAAAAAATTACAAATCCTGGTTATAAAAAAGTTTATCGCTTATTTGAAAACGAAACAGGAAAAGCTATTGGTGATGTTATTGCTTTTCATGATGAAAAAATTTCTAGCGATCAGGATTTAACAATTTATCATCAATCAAATATTTGGAAATTTAAAACAATATTAGCTAATACATATACTGTTGAACCATTACAAGTTCCGGTTTTTGTAGATGGGAAATGTGTGTATCCTGAATATACGGTAAATGAAATTCGTGAATATTCAAATCATGAAAAAGAAAGGCTATGGGACGAGGTGTTTAGATTAGAATACCCACATGATTATTATGTGGATTTAACAAAAACATTATTAGATTATAAATTAAAAATGTTAGAAAAGAAAAATAGAGAATTACAATAGAGGTAAATTATGGCAAAATTTGAACGTAAGGTAGAAAGACAGAAAAGTGAATTTACTTTTTCGAAAAAAACACCTGTAAAAGTATCTAAATTTAAGGAATTTAAAGAGAACTTTAACTTTAGATGGATTCCGACAGACTGGAAATCAATTTTATTGCTTGTTTTTGATTTTTTAATTCCAAGTTTAATAGTAATACCATTACTTATGCAATTTGTTGATCAGTTTATGGCCTTTATCATTGGTCATGGTGCGATTACAAGTTTATTGATTGTAGTATCATTTTACTTATATAATAAAAAGAAACCTTCAATCTGGGGATTGTTGGGACGTTATTGTTTTTCATGTTTGATGATTTCAGCAGTATCTTTTGTAATCCTTTTATTTGTATAAGGAGAGGGATTGCATGAAAATAACAATAGTTGGCTTAGGTGTAATTGGTGGAAGTTTTGCTAAGGCTTTAAAAGGTCAAGGACATGAGGTTTATGGTATTGATGTTGATAAAAGAACATTGCAAATGGCTAAAGATGATGGAACAATAATTGAAGGATTTGTTGATGGAAAAGAAATTATTCCCCAATCTGATCTTACGATTATTTGTTTATATCCTTCGTTAGTCATCGATTTTATAAAAAATAATACTTTTAAAAAAGGAAGTATTATTACAGATGCAGTTGGAATTAAAACATATTTTTTACAAGAAGCATTTAATTTAATTGATGAAGATGTTGAATTTGTCAGTGGCCATCCAATGGCTGGTAGAGAAAAGAAAGGCTATGAATACGCTAGTAAAGAAGTTTTTGCAAATGCAAATTATATCTTAATTGAACATCCAGTAAATAAAAAAGAATCGATTAGTTTTATGGAATCTTTTGTTGCTACACTTGGTTTTAAAAGTGTTAAAATTATGTCACCAGAGGCTCATGATGAAGTTGTTTCATTTACTTCGCAATTGCCTCATGCTTTAGCGGTTGCTCTAATAAATAGTGATAATCAAAAATATGATACTGGAAAATATATTGGTGATTCTTATCGTGATCTAACAAGAATAGCTAATATTAATGAAAATTTATGGTCAGAATTATTTTTAAAAAATCGTGATCATTTATTAGCGTCGATTAATTCTTTTGAAGAACAGTTAGATATGATTAAACAGGCTTTATATGATGATGATGAAGCAAAATTAAAAGAAATGTTTATTGAATCATCATTACGACGTGAAAAATTAGAAAAAAAGTAAGCACATCAAAATTTTATTGATGTGCTTTTTAACAATTCCATTTAATTTTTACTGGTTTTGATTCGTTTAAAATAGCTCGTTTTTGCAAAGAAGCAAGTGCTTCTTTTAATTCGTTACTTGCTAAGTTATCATAGTTTTCCTGACTATCTTTCAATCCTAATTTAAAATATGCAATAGCAGCACTTCCATATAATAAAAAACCAAAAGCATTACTTGGGGTTTGAATTGTTGCACAAGCAGTTGATATTGCTTTAATTGCGGCTAAATTTACTGGCTCATTTGTTAGTTCTTTGGCATTTTGACGCATCTGTTTGATAGCTGATTTAGCTTCTGGTAATTTACTTTTATCGTTAATAGCTTCTTTGCATATTTTTATTAATTCATCAGTATTATCATTAATATTATAAATTGGAAAATATTTTTCGTATGCATAATCAATTGCCCAGTTTGCAAGGGTTTCTTTGCTTTGGGTTTCGATTAGTCGCATTAAATCTTGACATTCTTTAGAATTGATATCACCTAACATCTTTTTTAATCTTACCATTGTATTGACTCCTTATAAAAATTATTCTCTTTCTTTAATGATTACATGGACTAAGTCCAGATCACCTTTATTGATTTTATTTCTGATTCTTTTGGGAATACCGATGATGTAACAAATGCTGCCATCTTCATTTTTGACTCCCATATTAACTATACTGCCTTGATATGGCTCATTATCAAATAGAGCTAAAACTTTAACACGATCACGATCGAATTCTTCTTTAATGTTCCAAGGAAAAATAACATAGGCACCACCATTATCTAAATTGCAATGTATTTTTTCATCATATTCATATATTTTTTTATTCATCTAATCACTCCTGATATTATTTATTATACTGTTTTAGTTATCTTTAGTATATTATTTTACCAATAATACTTTATATTAAATAAAAAATTTATTATTTTAAACAAAAAAAGTATAATATATTAAACAAATTGTTAAATATAGGTTGCTTTATTGACATTTTTCGCTATAATTAGGCTGTTGTGAAATTAAAGATGGAGGTGTTTTATGGATATTGGAAGTAAAGTAAAGCGATTACGTCAAGCCAATGGTCTTACTTTAGAAGAATTAGCTAATCGTAGTGAGTTAACCAAAGGCTTTTTATCACAGTTAGAACGTGATTTAACTTCACCTTCAGTAGCGACTTTGGAAAACATTTTAGAAGCTTTAGGGACTAATTTACAGGAATTCTTTAGTGAAAAACAAGAGGAACAGATTGTTTTTAAAAAAGATGATTTTTTTGAAAATATTCAAGATGAATATAAAATTTCTTATATTATTCCTAATGCTCAAAAAAATGAGATGGAACCAATATTGATTGAATTAGAAAAAAATAATCAGTCAATGACGATTGATCCTCATGAAGGTGAGGAATTTGGTTATGTTGTTCAAGGAAGGGTTAAATTAGTATATGGTGATAAGGAATATGTGTTGAAAAAAGGTGAAACATTTTATTTGAAAGGGTTAGTTGCACATTATTTATCTAATCCAGGAGATGCAAAAGCAAAAGTAATTTGGGTTTCAACACCACCATTATTTTAAAGGAGAGCGTATGACAAAATTAATTGAGTTAGATAATTTGACTAAAGAATATAATGGTCAAGTTGTATTAAAGGGAATTCATTTGGATATTAATGAAAAAGAATTTGTAACTTTATTAGGACCTAGTGGTTGTGGTAAAACAACAACACTAAGAATTATGGGTGGTTTTGAAGAAGCTAATGGTGGACGAGTTTTATTTGATGGTCAAGATATTAGTTCATTACCTCCATATAAAAGAGAATTAAATACTGTATTTCAAAAATATGCATTATTTCCACATATGAATGTTTTTGATAATATTGCTTTTGGATTAAAAATTAAAAAAATGGATAAAGATACCATTAAGCATAAAGTTGAAAGAATGTTAAAACTAGTAGGTTTAGAAGGATTCGGACCTCGTAATATTAATCAATTATCTGGTGGTCAACAACAGCGTGTTGCTATTGCTCGGGCATTAGTAAATGAACCTAAAGTTTTATTATTGGATGAACCACTAGGAGCACTGGATTTAAAACTTAGAAAAGCAATGCAAATTGAATTAAAAAATATTCAACAAGAAGTTGGGATTACATTTGTATATGTAACCCATGATCAAGAAGAAGCCTTGACAATGTCAGATACAATTGTCGTTATGAATGAAGGGCAGATTCAACAAATCGGTTCACCAACTGATATTTATAATGAACCTGAAAATCGTTTTGTAGCTCAATTTATTGGTGATTCTAATATAATTGAGGGGACATTTGTTAAAGATTATTTAGTGTCTTTTGATAATCAAGAATTTGAATGTGTTGATAAAGGTTTTGATGAGGGACAGGAAGTAGATATTGTTTTACGTCCTGAAGATTTAGATATTGTTGATGTTGGTAAAGGGAAAATCGAAGGTGTTGTAAGATCAATTGTATTCAAAGGGGTACATTATGAAATTATTGTAGAAACAAAAGATCGTAATTATATGGTACATACTACTGATATTAGTGAAGTAGGAAAAAAAGTTAATTTAGATTTCTGGCCTGAAGATATTCATGTCATGGAAAAAATGGGTACATATTAATGAAACATTTTCGTAAATTAGTAGGACCATATTGTTTTTGGCTGTTTGTTTTAACAGTCGTACCAATGTTTTTGATTATGATCTATGCTTTTGTTGCTAAAGGAAATAATGTTGCAACATTTAAATTTACTTTAGATAATTTTACTAAGTTTTTTGATCCGATATTTATATCTGTTTTGATCAAATCATTTGTTTTAGGAATAATAACAACTGCTTTGTGTTTGCTAATCGGTTATCCGGTTGCTTATGCGATTTCTAAGTGTAAAGAAAAAACACAAACGTTATTAATTTTATTGATAACATTTCCAACTTGGATCAATATGTTAATGCGTACTTATGCCTGGATCAATATTTTAAGTAATAAAGGAGTAATTAGTAATATTTTCCAATTATTTGGTTTTGGTGAAGTCAGCTTGTTATATACTGATTTTGCGGTAGTGTTAGGAATGGTTTATGATTTTTTACCATTTATGATTTTACCAATTCATACTTCGTTAACAAAAATGGATAAATCATTGATTGAAGCAAGTAATGATTTAGGAGCTAGTCCTGTAACAACATTTTGGAAGATAACTTTTAGATTATCACTAGGTGGTGTTTTAACAGGGATAACTATGGTCTTTTTACCATCAATATCATCATTTGTAATTCCAAAATTATTAGGTGGTGGACAATATTCACTAATTGGTAATTTTATTGAACAGCAGTTTATTAATGTTGGAGATTGGCATTTTGGTAGTGCTGTTTCATTGATTTTGGCTATTTTGGTTATTATTTTAATGGGATTAATTAATCGAGTTGAAAAATATGCAGGATATCAGGAGGAAACTAAACGTGAAAAAACAAAAAAGGTTTAAGGGTTCTCTAGGTATTGTTTTAACATTAATTTTTCTATATATGCCTCTAGTGGTAATGGCGATTTTTTCTTTTAATGATTCTAAGTCGCTTTCAAGCTGGAGTGGTTTTTCGATTAGATGGTATCAAGAGTTATTTAATAATCAGCAAATGATTGATGCGATTATTGTATCAGTTAGTATTGCTATTTTATCGACAGCAATTTCGACTGTTTTAGGAACAATAACAGCAATTGGTATTTCTAAATCTAGACCAGTTTTAAGAAAATTGATTTTACAAATAAATAATTTACCAATTATGAATCCAGATATCGTTATTGGGATTTCTTTAATGTTATTGTTTTCATTTATTAAAATTGAAAAAGGGTATTTAACGCTATTATTAGCACATATTACTTTTTGTACACCGTTTGTAATTACAAATGTTTTACCAAAAGTACGTCAGTTAGATGTTAATTTAGCTGATGCAGCAATGGATTTAGGGGCAACGCCGTTTCAGGCATTGACAAAGGTTATTTTGCCACAAATTAAACCAGGAATTATTTCAGGGGCATTATTAGCATTTACAATGTCTTTTGATGATTTTATTATTTCTTATTTTGTAAGTGGTAATGGTATTGAAAATATTTCGATTGTTATTTACAACATGTCAAAAAGAACGAATCCTAGTATCTATGCTCTAGCTACAATTATTTTAGTAGTAGTGTTATTGTTTGTTTGTATTGGGACAATTGTACCTAAATTCTGCCCAAAATTTACTAAAAAGATTGTTAATAGTAAAGTAGTTAAAGTTGCTTTGGCAGTTTGTATGATTATTGCTATTGGCTGGTCTATTTCAACAGGTACATCCAAAAGAACTCTAAGAGTTTATAACTGGGGTGAGTATATTGATAAAACCGTTCTTGATGAGTTTGAAGAAGAATATGATTGCCAAATAATTTATGAGACTTTTGATTCTAATGAGATAATGTATACTAAATATATGAGTGGAAATTCATATGATATTATGGTGCCTTCAGAATATATGATTGAACGGTTGATTAAAGAAGATCAATTACAAAAGATTGATAAAGATTTGATACCTAATATTTCAAATATTAATGAAGGGGTTTTAGGACAATCATTTGATCCTAATAACGATTATTGGGTGCCATATTTCTGTGGTAATGTAGGAATTTTATATGATAAGACTATTGTTGATGCTAAAGATCTAGAAGAAGGCTGGGATATTTTACGTAATACTAAATATAAAGGCCAAATATATATGTATGATTCTGAAAGAGATAGTTTTATGGTAGCTTTAAAGGCGTTAGGATATTCAATGAATACAACTGACCAACAAGAAATAGATGCTGCATATCAATGGTTAATTGACCAAAGAGCGGAAATGGATCCGGTATATGTTGGTGATGAATCAATTGATACTATGATTAGTGGTTTAAAAGCTATGGCTATTATGTATTCTGGTGATGCAGCAGCTGTTATGGCTGAAAATGAAAATATGGAATTTTATATGCCAGATCAAGGAACTAATATCTGGTTTGATGGTTTTGTTATATCTAAAGAATGTAAACAAGTTGAATTGGCTAATCAGTTTATTAATTTTATGATTTCAGATGAAATATCTTATCGAAATACAGTAGAAGTAGGTTATTTAACTGCAAATGTTAATGCAGCTAACCAAGCATCTAAAGAAAATTTTAATGGAATTAGTGCTTATGGAATAAGAACAGAGGACAATGATGAGATTTTTGCATATCAAACTAATGAAGTTAAAGAAATGTATAACTCTCGTTGGACTAAAGTAAAAGCTAAATAACAGATATGGATTTTGATAAAAGAGGAAACTTAACATCGTTTAGGTTTCCTTTTTTATAGTTTTAAGTTATTTAAATAAAAAGTATTAATTATATTTTGAAAAAGTTATATAGAAATAGATAATAAATAACAAAATAAAAAATAGTATTAAAATTGTTTAAAACAACGTATTTAGGTAGTTTTAGGTTATTTTTTTAAAAAAAATTAAAAAAATAAGAGATAAAAAAAAGATGATTATTAGCCATAAATTTGGTTTTAAATTAATTTTTATTTAAAAGTTAATGATTTTTTTGTAAAAAAGGGTTGCAATTCTTTAAAAGATAACATATAATAAAAAAGCAGTCCGGCAAGGGCGGTAAAAAAGAAAAACGAAATAATGGTTCCATGGCCAAGTTGGTAAGGCAGCAGACTGCAACTCTGTTATCATCGGTTCGAGTCCGGTTGGAACCTCCATAATGTTGCCCAGGTGGCGAAACTGGTAGACGCACAGGACTTAAAATCCTGCGGACCTCAAAATCCGTGCCGGTTCGATTCCGGCCCTGGGCACCATTAAATAAATAGTTAAAAAAAGACTTGCAAATAAAAATGAATTATGCTAATATATGTAAGCATTACGAAATGCGCTAGTAGCTCAACTGGATAGAGTGCTTGACTACGGATCAAGAGGTTGTGGGTTCGATTCCTGCCTAGCGCGCCATTTTTCGGGAAGTAGCACAGCTTGGTAGTGCACCTGGTTTGGGACCAGGGGGTCGCAGGTTCAAATCCTGTCTTCCCGACCATTGAAAAGGGGCCTTAGCTCAGCTGGGAGAGCGCCTGCTTTGCACGCAGGAGGTCAGCGGTTCGATCCCGCTAGGCTCCACCATTAGATATTAAATTATAGCGTTGCTGTAGTTGATTACGGCGGGGTAGCTCAGTTGGCTAGAGCAATCGGTTCATACCCGGTGGGTCGGGGGTTCGAATCCCTTCCCCGCTACCAATTTAATAGAAGGTGCCCCTAAGTGAAGAACAACAAGGACCCTTAGCTCAGCTGGTTAGAGCTATCGGCTCATAACCGATCGGTCGTTGGTTCGAGTCCAACAGGGTCCACCAAATTTAATAACGCGAGGGATTACCCAAGTCCGGCTGAAGGGATCGGTCTTGAAAACCGACAGGGGATTAACGTCCCGCGGGGGTTCGAATCCCTCATCCCTCGCCATTATATTAAAATCAAATATCGCGGGATGGAGCAGTCTGGTAGCTCGTCGGGCTCATAACCCGAAGGTCGTTGGTTCAAATCCTTCTCCCGCAACCAAAATGGTCTGGTAGTTCAGTTGGTTAGAATGCCGCCCTGTCACGGCGGAGGTCGCGGGTTCGAGTCCCGTCCAGACCGCCATGGTTCCGTAGCTCAGTCGGTAGAGCAGAGGACTGAAAATCCTCGTGTCGCTGGTTCGATTCCGGCCGGAACCACCATTTGACTTAACAACTGTAAGGTTGTTTTT